>CAYOZL010000023.1:0-33242 GCA_964408435.1 uncultured Bdellovibrionales bacterium
GCGAGCTGGGTTTAGAACGTCGTGAGACAGTTCGGTCCCTATCTTCTGTGGGCGTAGGAAAATTGAAAGGAGCTGTTCCTAGTACGAGAGGACCGGAATGGACATACCTCTGGTGCACCTGTTGTTCTACCAAGGGCATAGCAGGGTAGCTACGTATGGAAGGGATAACCGCTGAAAGCATCTAAGCGGGAAGCCCACCTTGAGAATAGTTTTCCCTCCTTCTTCGGAAGGCTGAAGGCTCGTTTTAGACCAAGACGTTGATAGGCTAGGTGTTGAAGCGCTGTGAGGCGTGAAGCTAACTAGTACTAATAAGCCGTGAGACTTATTTTTTCCTTCCTTTTTTTTGGTTAATCAGCTGCTTGCTCTGATTAACGTTTTTATAAGCGTTAGTTTTAGTTTGTAGTCTTAGCTAGATTAAAGAATGGAGCTAAGAACTGAGTTTGAGTGTTGTTAAATCAACAGTTTTCTCAGCATTTATATGGATGTCCGTCTACCGGTAGCAGAATACCGTGAGCAGTGTTTTTTTTAATCAGCTGCTTGCTCTTATATAGGGTAAGTGCTTTTTGGATTATTTGACATTGTTACACAGGTTTTTTATACCAATGTTCTCCCTGGCGACTTTAGCGGAGGGGTCACACCTGATCCCATTCCGAACTCAGAAGTTAAGTCCTCCAGCGCCGATGATACTACTAATGGTGGGAAAGTAGGTCGTTGCCAGGGTTTTTTCCTTTTTTTTATTTAGAAAATATTTTCGTCAATATTTTTCATTAACATATTCCCACTAATTAAGTTTTATACTTTCTTCTTCAAAGCATTAGATCTCCGTCAAAGATACTATTTAAAAATATAAAGCGATTGGTATATATTCTTTATGCTAAGACTTTACTGTGCTAGCATTTTTATAGGATGAGTGAGAAAGTTTTATATTTAGCTGGGCCTGGTGATACAGTTGGATCTTTTGGTTACTGGCTAAAGCAAGAAGACGATCCTCGTCGGCTAGTCGTCACTTATTCACATCAGTTCTTTGCTTACTGTAAGAAATCAAATTCATCTGGTTATAGTCTTTCTTCTTGTGAGAAAAGAAATAAAAATAATTCTAAAAATATTATAGTAGAGAATCTTCCAATTAATTACTTTGTAAAAAGAGGTGTAGCCTATCATATCGCAAATATTATTTGGGTTCTTAAATGTTACTATAGAGTGTGTCTATTTAAACCTAGTTATATTATAGGAAGTACTGATTATTGGTTTTTGTTTTTACCGTTAAGCTTTTTTAAAATAAAACTATGTCCTCTTTTCCTTAATAAAATCTATGGTAAAAAAAACGAATCAAAGTTTAAAAAAATTATTAATAGGTTGAATTTTTTATTTTTTAATTTTTTTACTTATAAAATGTTCTGTCTTTCCGAGGGAATTAAGAAGCAGCTACTTCAAGTTGCTCCAAGTAAAAAAGGAAAGATTTTTATTTTTTTACCTTTTTATAGAAAAAACCAATTCGAGAAAGTGGAAGCTAACATAATAAAAGAGAAAATAATTATTATCTATCCTGGTAGAATAGAAGAAAATAAAGGGGTGTTTGATATAGTTGATTCTGCAAAAAATTTAATTAATAAGGATTTCTATAATTTTAAATTTATTATATGTGGTGGTGGATCTGATTCGGAAAAGATGAAAGAGCTAGTTGATGGATTCAATTTAGGGGATTATTTTGAGTTTAAAGGTCATCTAAAAAAAGATCAGCTAGTTAAGCAAATATCGAGATCTAATGTTTTTGTTGCTCCTACCACTATAGATTTTTTAGAAGGTATGAATCAAACAGGAATTGAAGCAGCTCTTTGTAATAGGCCAATTATAATAACAGAAGTTTGCCCTGTGGTAGATTACCTAGGTAACGGTTCTTACAAGATTGCACCAAGTAATCCTGAAGAAATTGCTAGAGCAATCCTTAAGCTATATCAAGAGCGAGATTTTTTTGAAGAAAAAAAAGAAGCTTGTAAAAATATTTGTGAGAAATTTCAAGATAATAATAATTCATTAGCTTTTAGTTTGTTAGAAAATTTAAACTGACATATAGAAAATAACCGGCAGAAAGAATTGGAAGATATAAATAAAACTTTACGAAATAAAATTATAGAGTATTATTTTAAACGCCTTAGTAGTAAATTGTTTAATTGGAAAGGAGTTTCTCTAGATTCAATTTCTGAAAAATCAATATCAATATGTCCTAGCTATAAAATAGAAGCAATTACACCTTATTATAAAGTTGAACATGAGAATCGTATTTTTGGGGGTAGAAATATCAATGCTAGGGATGTAATAGAAAAAACTTTAAATAGAAAAGAAATAGAATTTAGAGAAGTTAAAGTACATAAAATTAACTATGCTGTATTAAATAATGGGTCAGTATATTGTAAGGATAGGAAGATAGAGCTTAGGCACATATCTGAGCAAAAAATTGATTTGAAGCCTAGGAACAAGGTTGTTGAAATTGATAAAGCAGCATTAGTTGATTCTTCTGCTGGTTCGACTTGGTTCGGACATTGGTTATTAGATATTATGCCAGCTCAACTTTTAACTAGTAAACTTGCTGAAGGTTTAGGCTATTGCAGGGAGGAATATCAGCATGAGTTCAGGTATCGTGAAATTTTTAGGCTGGAGAAGAAATGGAAAGAGAGAAGTGCAGTAATAAGAAATCTATACATTGTAGATGATTTTGCGCAGAACCCAAGTAAGACATTAAGATATCATGAATTAAAGAAGAGGATGAGGCAAAACTTCTCAAGCAAAAACAAAAATGAAAAGCGTGTTTTTCTCAAACGAGGAAAAACTGGTGTTACTAGAGAACTTAGTAATGAAAATGAAATTGCCTCTGTTTTAGAAAAACAAGGTTATATTTGTGTTGATGTAAGCTCACCTCTCGATGTATTGCTTGAAGCATTATTCGATGCTGATGTAGTTATTTCTACTGAAGGTTCCCATCTTGCTCATAGTCTATATGCAATGAAAAAGAATGGAACTATGATAATTTTAACCCCACCATATTTAGTTCATACTACTGTTGCGGATGTTGGAGTTTTTCTAGGCATACTTTCAGGTTTATTTGTATGTGAAATAGCAAATGCAGCAATAGGCTCATTCTATGCTGATATAGATGAGATGCTAAATTTTATTGATGATACTTTGAATTATTCAAAAGAAACAACGAATAGATTAAATGATTATGTTGAGAAAGTTTTAAATTTATGTCCTAAGAATGAATATCACTTATATGAATGAAAGTGCTTACAGTATGAAGAGTTTATTTAGAATGGCTTACGCGTTTCGATTTTCAGTTTGGATAGGATTTAATTATATAGTTGACTCAGTTTAATTTTCAGTTAAGTGGCTTCGCCTAATTTTACTAAAAATCAACCTGAGTCAACTATATGTTGTTATCCGCTGCGCTCGGCAATATACTAGTCAAGATTTAAACGTAAAACTAAATCACGACTAGTATATAGACGATATGTTTTATTTATATAATGATGATTGTTATGAATTTAGCGATAGTTGTAATAGGAAGAAATGAGAGTGAAAGGATTAAAGAATGCTTTGAATCTGTTGCATCATCAAAATATAAATTTTGTTATATAGATTCCAATTCTTCAGATGATAGCATTAGTATTGCTAAAAAATATACAAATCTTACATCTTCAATTGATACTCCTTTTTCTGCGGGAAAAGCAAGGAATAAAGGTGTAGAGCTAATTAAGCAAAGCTTTCCTGGGGTTAAATATATTCAGTTTATTGATGGTGACTGTGTCATAGATAGTCAGTGGATAGAAAGAGCAAAATCATTTCTAACTGAACATAAAGACTCTGCAGTTGTTTGTGGAATTAGAAAAGAAAAATCTCCAATTGAAAGTATATATAATAGATTATGTGAATATGAATGGAATCCTAACTATGGAAGTATTCTAGGTTGTGGAGGAGATTTTATGGTTAAGTTATCTGCCTTTGATGAGGTGAATGGTTTTGACTCTAGAATTACAGCAGGAGAAGAACCAGAGTTGTGTCTTCGAATAAGAACGAATGGCTGGAAGATCTATCGACTACATATTCCAATGAGCACCCATGATGCTAATATAGAGTCCTTTAAGCAGTATGCAAAAAGAGTTCAAAGAGCAGGATATGCTTTTACTTATGGTTTTTTTAAGCATTTTAAAATTCTATTTAATTTAAGGCCGGTATTAAGAATCTTATTCTGGGGAATCTTTCTTCCTCTTTTAATTGTTACTGTAAATTATAAGTTTTTATTTTTATATCTTATTCAATTTTTAAGATTATTTGTTAAAAGTGAAATTAAAGAAACAAAAGTAAGAGTATACCAAGCTTTTTTTCTCAGCTTTGGGAAATTTTTTGAAGCTATCGGCATGTTAAAAGCTATATATGTATTGTTTATATCTAAATCTCCAAATATAATTGAATATAAATGATATCCTTTGTAAAAACTTTAATAGTCATTGTTAATTTTAGAACTCCAGATCTAGTAGTGAATTGTATAAATTCAATTAGTTTAGAAATCAAAGAGAGGAAGGATGTTAGGGTCGTTGTAATTGATAATTTTTCTCAAGATGATTCTGAGGAAATTATTTCTAATTCAATTGAAAAAAATGATTATTCAAACTGGTGTGAATTTAGAGCCTTGAAGAAAAATGGAGGTTTTGCTTGGGGGAATAATCAAGCAATTGGTTCTTATTTGAATAAATCTAATCCTCCTGAATATATATGGTTGTTGAATCCAGATACTCTTGTTTTGCCAGATGCGCTCATAAATTTGGAAAATATTTTGAATACTTATCCAGATATTGGGATTGTTGGAAGTAGGATAGAGAATGCAGATGGTAGTATTCGTTCTAGTGCATTTAGGTTTCATTCTTCTTTGGGAGAGTTGGAGAACGCTCTAAGTATTGGTTTTGTTAGTTCAATTTTAAGAAATCATATTGTTGCTCCGAAACCTCAGAACGAGTTTATGGAAACTGATTGGGTTAGTGGTGCAAGCATGATGGTAAGAAAAGAAGTGTTTGATTATATCGGGTTACTAGATGAAGAGTATTTTTTATATTTTGAAGAAACAGATTTTTGTTTAAGGGCTTCTAGAAGTGGCTTTAAGACATATTATGTGCCTGAAAGTAGAATAATTCATTTTGTTGGGAAAAGTACAGCTGTCACTGGAGAGCAGGCAGTCTATAAAAGAAGACCAAAATATTGGTTTGATTCAAGGAAATTATTCTTTACTAAAAATTATGGAAGAATGACTTTTCATCTAGCTAATTTATTTTGGATATTTGCAAACCCATTAGGGAGTATTTATAAATATGTTCGCAAGAAGGAAAATAGCAATCCACCATATTTGTGGTTAGATTTTGTCTACTACTACTATTTAGACAATTTTTATAGAAAATTTAGGATAAAAGTATAATGGATAAAAAAAATAACATTTCTGTCAAGACTCGTCCATTAAGTGATGTTGAGTTAGGCTCAAAAAATCTTAATCCTACTGGTATAAGTTTTTTAGATTTAATCTTGGAAGATTTTAAAACTCATGATAGCAGTCTTTTTAATCCAGGTTTTATAGCGTTATTTGTTCATCGCTTCGGAAATTTAAGGATGAGTGTAAGGATGCGCTTGTTGAGAATGCCATTATCATTGATATACATGATTTTATATAATTTTGTATTATATGTATTTGGCATTAAACTATCCTATACCGTAAAGCTAGGCCGAAGAGTTCGTATTTGGCATCATGGCGGAATAGTTCTAGGGGCTTTGTCGATAGGAGATGATGTAATTATTCGTCATAATGTAACTATGGGAGTTAGTAGAAATGGAGACCCTAGATGGTTAAAGCCTATCATTGAAGATAGCTGTGAAATTGGAGCTGGCGCTGTTATTGTTGGGGATATCACTGTGGGCAAGAATTGTTTGGTTGGGGCAAATGTTGTTCTTAGTAAAGATTTGCCGGCGAATAGTAAAGCAGTCGCTAGTATGCCAACTATAAAAAAGAAATAAATATTTTAGATCTCAATTTTTTCTAAGTGCTCTGCCGGAGATGATTTCCAGCTATATTTTTCTTCTAAGTAATTAGAAAAAGACTTACTTGAATCAGGTTCTCCATGAACTACTTTTACGAAATTAGGGTTTCCATTACATGAATCAATCCATCTAGTCATTTCACTTTTATCTCCGTGTGCTGATAGTCCAGAAATAGTTTCTACTCTTGCTCTGATAGGAACATGTTTACCATATATTTTTACGTTCTCAGCACCAGATTGAATAACTTGTCCTCTTGTTCCTCTACCTTGATAGCCAACAAATAAAACAATATTTTTCTCATCTGGTAACTGATTTTTCATATGATGCAAGATTCTTCCACCTGTAACCATTCCACTAGCTGAGATTATAATTCGTGCACCTTTTTCATTATTGAGTCTTTTTGACTGTGCAACGCTATGACACATATACGTTCTTTCGCTTTTTAGTGGAGTATCCCCAGAATTAATAATCTTTCTAGTGTCTGCATCGAAGTCATGTTTGTATTTTTTATATATTCCAGTTGCATCAACTGCCATTGGGGAATCTATATATACTGGAAGAACAGGGATCTCTCCTTTTCTTTCAAGTCCGGCTATTTCATATAGTAGGGATTGAGTTCTTCCAATTGCAAAAGATGGAATTATAACTGCTCCATCATTAGTAACAGCTGAGTTGATAATTTTTGTTATCTTATCTCTGATATTACTATCTTTATGGTCTCTACTTCCGTATGTTGATTCAATTAAAAGTAAATCTCCAAAATCTAAGCCTTTAGGGTCTGGTAAAAGAGGAGAGTCGTATCTTCCTAAATCTCCAGAGAAAGTAATGACTTTACCTCCTAATTCTAAATTAAAACAAAGGGAGCCAAGTATATGGCCAGCACAAACTGATTTTAGATAAATTTTTGGTAAGACTTCTACATTCTCATCTCTTTTAAAAGTTTTTAATTTTAATAAAGCAGAATGCGCGTCATCTAAATCAAATAGTGGTTTTGCAGGTTTATGTTTTGAAGTTTTATGTTTATTCGCGTAGTAGGCTTCTTGCTCTTGTAAGTGAGCTGAGTCTGGAAGTAGCAAGTGTAATAAGTCTTTTGTAGGTTCAGAGCAGTAGATAGGTCCTTTAAATCCTTTTTTGCAAACTAAAGGTAAGTATCCGCTATGGTCAATGTGAGCATGAGTAAGAATAATGCAGTCTAGTTCTTTAGGATTAAAACTAGGCTTATCCCAGTTTCTTAAGCGCAGTTCTTTTCTACCTTGAAAAATTCCACAATCTATCAATATTTTCTTATCTTCATATTCGACTAAGTATTTAGAACCAGTTACTGTTCCTGCTGCACCATGAAAGCTAACTCTTACTGTATTTGCCATAATCTGTTATAATTAAACATTTTTAGAGAATTAAAAAGGAATTAAAAAGAAAACCGTAAGCTCTCTTTCATCTAACTTAAAGTTTTTTAAAAAAAATATAAAATCTATTTAATTTAGATATTTAAATCTCAGCTAAGAGCCCTAAATCACAGATTATTTCCTTTTAGCTTAATGTAACTAAAGTTCAAGTATGCATTAGTCGATTATTAACAGAGTTAGTAAGATTATATTTTTTTAGGGTTAATTCAGAAGGGTTTTAAGATGGAACATATCCAGTATTTGCAAGAAGGAGCTTTAGTGGATGAACGATATGAAATCGTATCTACAATAAGTTGTGCAGATAGTAAGGCGGTTTATCTTTGTAAGTTAGCAGAAGATAGGTATGTGGTAATGAAAGTTATGCATAGCCCAAAACCAGGAGAAGATTTTGCAACTACAGCAAAAAGATTTAGAAATGAATTAGTTGCCGCGTATAAAATTACTCATCCAAATGTTGTGCATGTTTATGAGTTTATTGAGAGACCTGAGTTTTTAGCATACACAATGGAGTACGTTGGTGGTGGAAACCTAGAAGATTATCTTCTAGCTAATCAAGTAATTAGACCAGAGCAAGCTAGAAAATTTCTTTCTCAAATAAGTGCTGGCCTACATGCTATTCACGAGGCTGGAATAATTCACAGAGAGTTAAAACCAAGAAATATTCTTATTTCAGATGAGAGAGAAGCAAAAATTACAGACTTTGGAGTAGCAAAAGTAGAAAATCAACAAAATTTAACTATGCATGGTGGCTTAGTAGGGACCATGGATTATCTTAGTCCAGAATATATTACTGAGGGTAGTTTAACTAAGAAATTAGATGTTTATTCCTTAGGAGTGATTGGTTACGAAATGCTAACTGGTAAGGTGCCTTTTAAATCTGATGATATGATGACTATGCTAACAGCAAGATTATCTGAAGACCCTAAGCCATTAATAGAGTTAATGCCAAATTGTCCGTTAGAGTTAAATGAAATTATTATGAAAGCATTATCTAGGGATCCGGAGAATAGATTCTCTAATGCTTTAGAGATGCACTTAGCTTTAGACGCTTTGGGAACTTTAGACAGAGTCGCCCCACTTTCAGTTAGCACTTTAGATGATGTTTCTTTAAATGCTCCTGTAAATAAACTTTCTTTTGAGGAGAAGTCTGAGAAAAATGATTTTAAGTCAACTTTAGGTAAACCAGATGCTTCTTTAGAACCTCAGTCCATTACTGAAAATGAGCAGTCTTTAAATGAGCTAAATGTAGTAGAAGGTCAAGAGCTTACTGCAGAAAGAAAAAAAGTTACTGTAGCGATAGATAATGACTTTAGAAAGACAGCTGTTGTTGAAGAAGTTCCTGAGGAAGTATTATTTGAAAAAGATACGGCTCCAAAAGAAATTAGTTCGCAGAAATCTAATGATTCTACATTCGTTCGTAATATTGAAAGTCTAATTGGAAAAGAGCAAGTTAGTAAACTAGAGACTAGTATAGAAGAAGGTAGTGTTAAGCAAAGAGTAGAAGCACAGAATGTTGAAAATTTTGAGCAAATTAGCCTAAGTCCTGATGCTAACGTAGGTATTAATTCAGGTGTGAATTTGAATGCTTTTCAAGATTATTCTGAACAAGATGCTAGATTTGAAAAAGAGCAATTAGAAGATATGAACTCTGAATTTTCAACAGAATCTTCAGCTTTAGCAGAGCCTTCTACTGGTTTTTCTGAGGATAGTCCATTTTTAGATAATGATATGGTCGATGAAGAGTTTTCTATTTCTCAGTTGCATAAAGCTGTAGAGAAAAAATCCAGGTCAAAAATTTCTCACCCTGTATTTTTAATGAGTATAGTGTTTTTTGTAGCAGTAGCTGCAGGAGCTGTAGTCTCAAGCGGAGTTAATGTAAGAAGTTTACCTAAAGATGTTTTTGCATTTACAAATAAGATTCCTTTTTTAAACAAGAAAGAGATTCAAAGTAAGGTTGAGAGCACTAATGTAGAAAAAAGCGAGATTGAGTCAGATAAAAAAATAGAACAAAACTATCAAGCTCAGAAAGGACAGCAAGTAGAAAGAAAGCAAATCGCTAAAATTAATTCTAATCTAGAGAATAGCGCACAAGTAAATAAAACACCTAAGATAAATAATAATCCAGCAGTAAAAACTCCAGCGATGGATAATCCAAGTAAGCAAGAAGACAGCACTTTAAATGAGTATAAGCTGTTATTAGGTTTGAATCCTACAGATCCAAAAGTGAATTATAATTTAGGTTTACTTTACGTAGGTAGAGGGGAGTATAAAACAGCTGAAAAATATTTATCTGAGGCAGTCAGACTAGATCCTGATAATTCTACAGCAGCATACTATTTAAAAAGAGTTAAGCAGAAATTAAAAAATTAAACTCTGTCTTTTATTCTTTGATTATATTCTTTTTTAAGTTTTTGAAGTTGTTTAATGTGAAGATTTATTTGTTCTACTTCGTATTTCCATATCTGAACTTTTCTTAATTTCATTCCTGTAGTTGCTTCCCATACTACTTGTTTATCCGTAAATTCTTCTAAGAAGTTAGCAAGTTCTAAAGTAGAGTGAAGTGCATATGGATAAGATTTTTCAATTTGCTTTATGATTTCACTAGTTTCAGCATCTTTTAAGTTCTTATTTTTCAAAAGAGGCTTAAAAAATTTCATAATCTCTTCAGATAGCTCTATTCTTTCTAGAAGCGTTCTTACTTCTTTTTTACAGTTGTTACTATGATTATCAATGAAGTTATTTAGGTCTAGAAAATTTTCTAATTCTAGTCTTGTATTATAAGGAAAGTGATTGCCCTTATTTTTCATCATAGCGAAAGTTCTCGGGGAGTAGTTCTCTAGATAGGAAAAAGCGAATAAAAAATCTCCTCTTCTGTAAACGTAGTTCTTGTTTACGGCTAATTTTGCAATTTCAATTAGTCCAGATTCATTTAACTTATAGCGATAAGGTTCTTTTCTAGTGAGTCTTTTTGCATGAGAGTTTTTTACAAAATCTTCTAAAAACAGCTGAATTTCAATCTCGGTAACAGTAGCGTTAGTTAGTCCAGGACAAGACCAGTTTTTAAAAGTTTTAAAGAGGAATATAACTGAATTATTAGTAAAACCTCTATTTAAATTGTTCATATGGGCTCCAAATACAGAAGAAATCAAATAAACATTATTATTTTCGAATCTGGCCATTTTTAACTAAAGTTATCTGGAGGCATATGCCGATTTAATACTTAGTAATAAAACAATAAAACTAAAGAGCTTATGTCAGATATTACAGAGAATTTGGATGAAAGTAAAAAAATACTAATTGTGGGGTTAGCAGGTATACTTTTTTCTTTAATTCTAAGTCTGCTTATGTATTTAGCTGGTATTAGTCTAATTTTGAATGCGTCGATTGTTTTATGTCTCTTTGTGGTGCTTGCTTGTACCCTAGCATTTGCGGTTAATGAGAAAACTAGAGTTATTAGTGAAGAGAAAGAAGAAGTCGATAGTTCTAGAAAAGAGTTTCTTCCACAACTTGATATTATTAACACTTTAATTAAGCAAATGGATGAAAAATTAGCAGTATGTGAAAATAATTTATCTGAGCTTGGAAAAAGTATTTCTAAAACTTCAAAAGACCAAGTTAGTGCTGTTAGTAGAATAAGGGATAAGTTAAAAGAAAGAGCAAATGTAATAGAACATATGTTGCAGTCAGAGCAAATTGAAAAAATAGATGAAGCAAAGAGAATTATTAATCAACCTCTTACTTTTCCTGTAGATTCTGTTAATCAGCTAGTATCAACGGATGCACTAGAGATTCCTGATATACCTAAAGAAAAGTGGGAATCTACGGTTAGAACAATGCTTGAAAATTTAAATCAAGAACTTACTGCATAGTTCTGTAAATAATTATATGCTACTAGTGATTCAGTTTTACTTTTGAATCTTGACTAAAATATAGCCGAATGCAGCGGAAAACGATATATATTGACCTAGTTTAATTTTTAGTAAAATTAGGCGAAGCCACTTAACTGAAAATTAAACTAAGTTAATATATAAATATTATACTAAATACTTTCTTAAACTGATACGTCTATATACTATGAAATCTAATATATTATTCGTTTTAATTCTTACCCTTTTAATATCTGGACAAGCAATGGCTGATGACTTGAAAAATACTGATTTGAAAAAGAGGCTAACAGCAGAGCAGTACCATGTCACACAAGAAGATGGCACTGAAAGACCTTTTAAAAATGAATACTGGGATAATAAAAAAGCAGGAATTTATGTGGATGTAGTATCTGGTAAGCCTTTATTTAGTTCTTTAGATAAGTATAAATCAGGTACTGGTTGGCCGAGTTTTACTAAGCCAATTGAGAAAAGTGCAGTTAAGGAAGTTAAAGACACTACCTTGTTTATGACAAGAGTAGAGGTTAGATCCGCAGATGCTGATTCTCATTTAGGGCATGTTTTTACTGATGGTCCTAAGCCTACTGGTCTTCGTTATTGTATTAACTCAGCATCTCTTAAATTTATACCATTAGAGAATCTGGAAAAAGAAGGTCTGGGGCAATTTAAAAAGAGTTTTGAAGTAAATAAAAAATAAGCTCAAAAATAAAATATAGTTTGCTCTTAGAAGTTACAGAATTAATCCCTATTCGCAGTCTTGAATTGAAAGAATTAGGCATTTATACAGAAAAAATTATCAAATATCTCTAAATTGGTTCTCAAGTGATGGGAGTCACTTTTTATAATACTTTTTAAGGCATTTAAATGATATATGTTAAAAAATTTATATTTTTTATGTGAATTGAATTGTTAGTTAAAAAAATAATTAGAAAGCTCCTGCCTAAATTTATTACCCGAAAGAGTATAAAATTTTTTTTAATGGACTGCCGTTTTTTTCTTTATGAAATTCGTTTTAGTTTTAAAAAAGATTATCAAAGAATTTTACTTGTTACAGATTATTTATGTCCAGGCGGTGAAGGTCAGTATGATCTAATCATTGAGCACAGAAAAGCTTTAAGAAAGAAGTATAAAATACTAGTCAGTAGAGTTTTACTAAAAAGAGCAATGAAATTTAATGCGTCTAAATTATCAAAATACAATTATATTGGGCTTAAATTGTTTTGTTTGAAAAGTTCTGAAGAATATTTAAGTACAGTAAAGTATTTTCATAAATTAAAAAAAACATCCACTAAACTAGTTGGTTTTGATGGCGATGATGATTTAACTATAGTATTTCCTGAGTCTCTATATTACTATGATATATATTTAAAAAGACAAATCTTTTCTGAGAAAGCTAACTATTTAAAAAAGTATATAGGTAAAAATAATTTAACAGATTATTTAGTGAGTAAAGATTTGTTTAATTTGTCTTTGTTAGACGCTAAGGAGTGTTTGCCTGTTGAGAAAGAGTTTTTATCTAAAATAAATTATAGTTGGAATATTGGTATAGAGGATAAAATTTATAGTTTGATTCCTTCAAACTTAGAACCAGAGAAAAAAACTATAGATATTGTTTGCAGAGCATTAAGCGATAATAAAAGTGACTGGAGAGAACCTTTTAGAAAACCTGCAATTGAGAAGATTAATCTATTAAAAAATACTTTCACTGTTTTAGCGAGTTCTAAAAGAGTTTCTAATTTAGAATATAGAAAAGAACTTTCATTGAGTAAAATTTGTGTAAGCCCTTATGGTTATGGAGAGGTTTGTTGGAGGGATTTTGAAGCTATATTATTTGGTTGTTTGTTAGTTAAACCAGATATGAGTCACATTAATACTTGGCCTAATGTGTATATTAAAAATCAAACTTATGTTTCTATTGAAAGAGATTTTTCAAATTTAGAAGAAGTCTGTAAGTATTACTTAACTAAGCCAGATGAAAGACTTCGAATTACAAAGAATGCTAAAGAAGTTTTATTAGAGAGTTTTAAAAGTGAAAGCTTTACTCAAAAATTTATTGAGGTTTTGTTTCAATAAAGTCCTCATAATAGTTTTTCTATTTTTCTTTCCTTACTTTCACGGCGAATCTGAAGTATGAATTATTTATTTGTTTTGAAAATTTCATATATTGCATCGGAATCAACAGCATAGGAACTTAGCCAAATGCCCATGTAGGCTTTAGCTAGCTCTTCACCTTTGTATTTATTTTGTAGTTTAGAATTTAAGTGAATTGTCATGCCAGAGTTTGGTTGGTAGCTAATTGAGAGGGTGTCTTTGGCATTTATATCAACTATATTTGAGTATAAAATTTCGAGTGCTTCTTTAAAGTTTTGTTTGTTGTTATTAGGATTTTTATTAATGTAATTTTCTGAGACTTTTATTGAATCATCTTTATCAATTCCACGATGATATCTTATTATTATAGCTCTTGGATTCTTTGCTTTAAGTAATGTGTGATAAGTGACGTGCTTTGGTGCGTAAACTCCTATTGTGTAAATCTTAAGACCTAAAGTTCTAAATGTATAGGTTCCTCTTAATGGAAGATAATTTTTGTCTAAAGAGTTTTTAGGTAGGAGAAAAGGATTTGGAAAACAATAATTGTCTTTACTGCCTTCTTTAACGCAGGTTTTTTTATTCTCTTGATCCGTCGCAAAAGAATAAGATGGGTATATAAGAAAAATAGCAATAATAAAAATTGTATTATTTAAAATCTTTGAAAACATAATATACTAATCGTGACTTAGTTTGACGTTTTTGTAAAATGAGTATGTCTAAAAATACTAGATAGGTTTTTAGGTAGACTATGGTTTTGGTTCTAGGTGCCACTCGTGGTTATTTAATAGATTAAAAGTTGGTATTTGTACTTAATATTAAGATAAGTAGATTAATCTTATTTTTTAATATCATAAAATCTTTTATTACTTTAATATTGCATTAGCTAATAGAAAAAGGGATTAAAGAATTGATGTATATAGAGTGTTTTAGCTTAGTTATTATAACTATTAAAAATTTTCTTTTTAACAATGAATAGTTTTGATGCTTTAAAAGTATATCAAGAATTAAATACGAAAAATAAAGCTAAGTTAGTTTTCTCACTCAATGCTCGTGGTTTTGCTTCTGAAATAAATAATATGGTACTGACTGTACTTTTTTGCCTTGAAAATGACATAGAATTTCATCTTAATTCCAGACATTGGAACGCTTCATCCTCGAATGGCTGGAGTGATTACTTTATTCCTTTTACTAAAGAGAATAGTAATCCTATTTTTTATAGAAGCTGGATACCTGTTTTTTATGAAAAACAAGCTTTGTCAGTGAGATCTTTAGAGATGATAGTGATGCTTAGTACTAATTATGTAAGTGTTTTTAAAGTTTGGAATGAGATGAGGAATGAAGAGTTTCTAGATAAGAAATTCTTTATTGAAGAGTTAGAAATTAATGGAGATATTTTTCACGCAAAAAAGAAAATTTTAGAGCTAGTGTATAATATTAATGCTGTTACTCGCAAAGAGATCTCTGATAACTTAGAAAAGATAAACTTAGAAACTCCCAGTGTTGCTATTCATATTCGAAGAGGAGATAAGATTTCTACAAAAGAAGCGATAGAAATTGAATTGATTAAGTATATAGATTGTGTAAGGGGAATAAATAGAGATATTACTCAAATTTTTATTTCAACTGATGACTATAGAGTTGTAGAAGAGTTTAGAGCTCTATCTCCTAAGCAGTGGACTATCTCTACTCTATGTCACTCTGATTGTTTTGGCCATGTTCAAGCTGAATATAATGCAATGTCTGATGATCTAAGGCATATTAGTACGATAAATCTTTTATCTGATATTGAGGTAATGTCTAACTCTGACTATTTCATTGGAACATATTCAAGTAATATTTCTAGACTGGTTGCTTTGTTAAGAGGGGACAGAAACTGTTTTAGCCTAGATGAGAGATGGACTGCTTTGTAGCTAGTGTATGAATGATATAATAATACCATCTAGTGGTCGCTCAGGAACAAATATCTTACTTGATTGTTTCGATTTATCATCAAAAACAATCTGTAGAAATGAGGCGCACTTTATTAATACTTCACTTCTGTATAAAATTTCACTACTAAATATTAATCTTGTAGAGAGATTCCTTGATGATAATTGGGATGCCATTTTATCTCAGCTAAAAAATGTTAATAGTATAAGAGATCGGCATCATATTAAAACTTATAAAAAACATGCGTACTATAATTCTTTGGTAAGAACTAAACTTGCTAAGCTTATTGTAAAGAAAAGAAAAGTTCGCAGCTTACTTAGTATCTTCTTTCCTAAGCTCAGTGGATTGGAATATGAAATGCCAAAATTTCTAAGAGACAAAAGTGTGAATCCTGATCTTACTTTTGTGTTTAAATTTCCAGGTTTGACCAACTGTATGCCATGGCTTTCTATGGAGCAGAGAAATATTAAATTTGTTCATATTATTAGATATCCATTAGGTTATTTATCTTCATTGAGGAATCAGCATTATCTTAAATATAATAATTTAAATCATTTTCAGTATAATAAGGTTAGATTTTTTCAATTATTAGATACTGTAAAAAAGTTAGAGTTAGATTTGGAAATACCTTCGCCTGAGAATCTTAGCCTGTTTGAATTAGATCTATGGAATTGGGTTATGTATAATAAAATTCTTCTAAAGTTATTAACTCATAATAGAAATGCGATTATCTTTACTTATGAGGAGCTTTTGTTGAATCCAGTAGATACTATGTCTAAAGCATATGAACATTGCGGGTTAGATTTTAATAGCAAAGTTGAAAAAGATATAAGATTTACATTTGAAGATACTAAATACAAAATTAATTCTTATAAATCTTTATTTTCTGATATCCATAAGAAACAAGTAGATGAAATTCTTTTAAAAATTGGAATGATCGATTTTTGGAGTCAGGAGGTTTTAGATACTAATATGCCTAATAAAAAAATATCTAAACATAATTATATTCCTTAAGATTATTTATATGACAATTCAATTTTTTATTAGGAAGGTTGTTGAAAAACTTTATATAAAATTCATTATCCAAACAAAGTTAAATTTTTTTTTAATAGAGTTGAAGTACTTTATTGATGAAATTCGCTTTAGTATAATAAAAGATCATCAACGGATCTTACTTGTTACAGACTCGATAAGTTTTAGTAGTGAGCAACAGTATAATCTTATACTTAGACATAGAAAGGCTTTAAGAAAAAATCATAAAATATTAATCACTAGAGTCTTGTTAAAAAGAGCTCTTAAGTTGAAAGCCTATAAGTTATCAAAATATAATTATATAGGTCTTAAGTTACATTTTTTAAAGGGTGAAGAAAAATACTTAAATACGGTAAAGCATTTCTACGAATTTAAAAATAAATCTACAAAGCTAATTTGTTTTGATGGGGATGATGGTATGACAATATTGTTCCCTGATTCTTTGAGTTATTTTGATCTATATTTTAAAAAACATATTTTTTCAGATAAAAATAATTATCTAAAAAAATATTTAGGGGGCACTAGTTTAACGAACTATTTAGTTAGCTCGGGTTTTTTTGATTTATCGTTATTAGAAAACCAAGAGGCTTTGCCTGTTAAAGAAGAGTTTCTAAATAAAATATATTATACTTGGAATATCGGTTTAAGTGATAGTATTTATGACTTAATTCTTTCAAACATAGAGCCTAAGGATAAGCCTATAGATATTGTTTGTAGAGCGACATACCGTAATAAGAATGATTATAGAGAGTTTTTTAGAAAGCCTGCAATAGATAAAATTAATCAATTAGGAAAGATCTATAATGTTTCAGCAAGTAGTAAAAGAATTTCTATAGTCAAATACACAAAAGAACTATTATTAGCTAAGATCTGCGTTAGTCCTTACGGCTATTGTCAGATTTGTTGGAGAGATTTTGAGGCTATATTATGTGGTTGTTTGTTAATCAAACCAGATATGGAACACGTAAATACTTGGCCTAATATATATGTTGAAAATCAAACTTATGTTCCTGTTAAAAAAGATTTTTCTAACTTAGAAGAAGTCTGCAAGTTTTATTTAAATAATACAGACGAAAGACTTAGAATTGCTAGGAATGCTAAAGAGGTATTGATAGAGAGCTCAAAAAGTGAAAGCTTTGTTCAAAGATTTGCTGATATTTTATGAGCATGTAGTAGTTTTTATTTTAACTAAGACATTTTTTAACTGCATCTTGCCATTCTTTGTTTAGATATTTTAAGTCTTTTTTAGGCTTGAAAACTTTTGCATTGCCTACTAATTTTTTAATCTCATGTTTATCTTTCCAGAAACCAGACCCTAGCCCTGCTAAAAAAGCTGCTCCAAGAGCAGTACTTTCTAAATTAGAAGCGCGGTGTATCTCTAACCCTGTTATATCAGCTTGAAATTGCATTAAGGTATCATTCTTGCAAGCTCCGCCATCAACCTTAAGTGAAGAAACTTTAGCTATCTTAAGCAATTCTGCTACTTGAAAAGCTATGGACTCCATTGCTGCTCTTGCTATGTGAGCTTTTGTGCTAGCTTTTGTAATTCCTGTAATTATGCCCTTAGCATCTTGATTCCAGTAAGGGGTGCCTAGACCGGAAAATGCAGGAACAAAGTATACTCCGGCATTATTCTCAACGCTATTTACTAGTTCTTCAATCTTTGAAGAATCTTCTATGATTCCTAAATTATCTCTTAACCACTGAATTACAGCTCCTCCAATAAAAATACTGCCTTCAAGAGCGTATTCAGTTTTGTCTTTGATTTTCCAAGCAATAGTTGTAGAAAAGTTTTTATCTAGAATTGCTTTTTCACCAGTATTTTTTAAAAAGAAACAACCTGTGCCATAAGTATTTTTAGACTGACCTTCTTGCCAACACATTTGTCCAAAAAGAGCAGCTTGTTGATCTCCTGCCACTCCAAAAATTTTTATATCTTTTAATTCTTTAATATTGCATGTTGCAATCTCTGTACTTGAATCTACTACTTTAGGTAAGCATTGTATTGGGATTTTAAAAATATCTAAAAGCTCATTGTCCCACTCTAGAGAGTTAATGTTAAACAATAATGTTCTAGATGCATTTGAAATTTCTGTTAAATGTTTGCCTGTAAGTTTATGTATAAGCCAACTATCTATAGTTCCAAAACATAAGTTTTCAATGCCTTTAGCACTGTTAACATTATTTAAAATCCAATTTGCTTTACTAGCAGAAAAGTAAGAGTCAACTTTAAGACCTGTTTTTTTATAAATTTGTTCAGAATGTTTTTCTGCAATTTTTTTGCAATAGTCTGAAGTCCTTTTATCTTGCCAAACAATTGCATTATGAATTGGTATACCTGAGTTTTTATCCCATGCGACTAATGTTTCTCTTTGATTTGTGATTCCAATACTTGTTATATCTTCTTTTTTTATATTCTTTGTTACTTCTTGAATAGTTTGTAATTGGTTCTTCCAAATCTCTTCAGCATCATGCTCTACCCAACCAGGCTTGGGGCAAATTTGTTTATGCTCAGTTTGAGCTTGATTAATTATATTTGCATTTTTATCAAAGATTATAGATCTGCTAGAAGTTGTGCCTTGGTCTAGAGCGAGTATATATTTCATTTAACTAGTATAACTAAAGAGTTTTTACTTTGCATCTAGAAAGTATAGCTTAGTCATGTTAGTGATTCTTTATCAGCTGCTTATCGAAATAGAGTAAGCTCTAGTTTGGAATGTTAAATTTGTGAATTCAGAAAATTTGAAAATTGTTCTATGCAGAAGTCCAGACTCTGGATTTGGAGATCATATATCATGTTTATTAGGTAGTTGGTTGTATGCCTTAAGGACTAATCGTAAGTTATTAATAGATTGGCGCTTTTCTAATTATTCGCAGAATCAAGAAAGTTTGTTTTTAAACTGTTTTGAAAGAATCGAAAAACTTTCAACTGTAGAAGTCCAAATTATTGAAAAAAGAATAAATATTGAGGGTGAGATTTTTCCAACTAAATGGAATAAAAAAAATATTGGTTATGCAGAACATCAAAATAATTCTCGTAAAGGAATCTATTATAATGAAACCTTGTTATTAAAAGGTGAAGATCGTCCAGAGAGTATAGTGGTTTTTGACCATGCTTTTAGCTTTGAGAGAGAGCCCGCTTGTATAGTTACTGACTTTGCTCCAATTTTAAAATCTTTAAGATTTAAGGAACGCATTCTTAAGAAAAGCAATGAATATCTTGAGAAAGAGCTTTCTCGTAATGAAATATTGATAGGAATTCATTTAAGGCATGGTAACGGTGAAAATGTTTTTAATCGCTGTGCTTATTGGCTTTCTCCTTTTGGTTTAATTAGACAATTATTTATTAATAGTAAGTATAATATTCGACTAGGTGACAATCATGCTCTTAAGAGTTTAATTAGTGAATATAGTGGGTGTAAAGAAGAGCAAAGAGTCTTTAATATTATTGATCAAAAAGTAAAGAAAATTATTGAAAAAACTAATAAAAAATACAAAGTTTTTTTAATGACTGATTCATTAAGAGTGGAGAAGAAATTTAAAGAGAAAATAGAAAATAGTTTTTTTGTTGAAAAACTGTATAAGCCAGATTCAAAAGGTGCTTTGCATAGGAATATAGCTTCTAATGGAAATAAGAAAAAAATATTAGAAGATGTTCTTATAGAGCTAGCAATTTTGAGACAGTCTGAATTTATAATATATATGCCTAGTCAACTATCTTTCTTTGCGAGGGCTCAGTTAGAGCCTTCAAAGAGTATTGAAATAAAACCATCTTTAATAAATAGATTGATAGCCTCTTTATATAGAAAGATTATGTTTTTAAGAAATTATATTGTTTAAGAATTTTAGCCTAGGAATTTGCACTTAGCTTTTTTACAAAATTATGGATTATCATTACGGAATTAGATTAGAGTTTAGTCAATCAGAGTATGATGATGTACTACTTTTTTTAGACTCTCAAAATATCCATAGTTTTGAAGAAGGGGAAAGTGTAATTAATGATAAAAATGAGTTTGAATTTATTAATGAATATTCTTTAATTACTCTTCGTTTTAACAGCATTGAAGAGTCTGAGAGTTTTAAGCTTAAGATTAAAAAAGAGCTTTCATCAATAAAAATAAAAGATTTAGGTAAGGAAGAAAATTATCTAAATGAATGGAAAAAATTTGCTAAGCCAATAGAAATAACTCCTAGCATAACTATTGTGCCTAGTTGGATTGCAGAAGAAGAAAATTACAAAGAGAGCTCAGAGATTACCAAAAAAATTACGCTTGATGCAGGATATGCCTTTGGTTCAGGGAATCATGAAACGACAACTCTTTGTGCAAGAGAAATAGAAAGACTTATACCAGTAGATAGTATACTTGATGTTGGCTGTGGTTCCGGGATTTTAAGTATGATTGCGTCTAAGCTAGGAACTGAAAAAATAAAAGCAATTGATATTGATCCACAGGCAGTAAAAACCGCTAGTGAAAACGCAGAAAGTAACTCAATTAGTAATATTGAATTTAGTAATGAGAAACTATCTAATATCACTCAAGAGTATGATTTAGTTGTTGCCAATATTCTAAGCCATGTGCTTTTAGAGTTAAAAAAAGATTTAATCAGAATTGTAAAGCCAGGCGGTTTTTTGATTTTATCTGGAATATTAGTCGAAGAAATTGATAAGGTTATAAAAGAATTTGGGTTGAAGGTTTTGCACCTTGAAGAATTAAATGAATGGGGAGTTCTCGTTCTTAAAAGCTCAAAATGATTTTATTCATCACCATTCGAACTTGGGATTACAATTTTAGGAAGAATTAGGCTATCAAATTTATTAGTTCTTCCAGTTCTATTTTCCTTAGGTAGTCTTTGAACTATCTCATTTAAAAAAATTCTTTTTTCACGCAACTCTTTATAGATAGGAGCCGTTGAAGGAACATGGCCAGAGTTTTCTAAGTCATTAATAGCTGCATCCGTTAGTTCTAAGTAATCTCTTTTAAAGTCTGCTGATTAATCCTCTATTCTGTCTTCCCAATTAGGATGTCTTAAAGAAACAACAAAAGAGGCGAATAGCTCTTGAGGATTGTCTCTTGAATGACCACCAAAATTTCTATCTTCAAAAAAATTAGATTCGTTAAGTTGAGTAAAGAAGCCAGAGTTGGAAATCTTACCTTCCCAGAATTTAGTTATACTTCCACTAGAGATTGCTTTATCACCAAGATTGTCTACTAGATGTGAAACTTCATGAAAACCTATATCCTGTAGTATTGGTCCTTCTACTGAGAGCCTATTAAAATCTATTTTTGGTAGAATGCGAACTTTTTTATTTTCAAATGCAGTTTCTAAGATTTTATTGCCATATTTATCGTCACTAACTTCCATGTCTAGTTTTTTTAAAAAGCTAAGAATTCCTTCCAGCTCGTCTGGTTTGCTAGGTAAAGTAATGTTTACTTCCTTAATTGCTCCTGGTAAATTAATTGAATGTGAATCTTTATCTCCAAAGCTTTTTCTATTTAAGACTATGGTTCTTGTATCCAGTTTATCTGGCTTGAAAGTTACTTTGAGTGTCTCTATTTTTGTAAATAATTCATCAAGTTGATTAATTTGTTCTTGGCTTAGACTTTTACCTGTTGATATTATTTGGTTGATTTCTGAAATTCTTTTTTCATTTCTATTAACTGAACTTAATTCTTGAGAATATTTCTCGACCTTTTTTTAGCAGTGGTTCGCTCTCTTTTTTTACTAAATCTTTAAACTCGCTTGCAGGAGTCTTTTGATTCGGATTATCAGAACCGAAAAGAAGGTTGTTTCTTTTATCAAAGAAATTGTTAAATTGAATGCCTTTCTTGCTAGACAAGCTTTTCTTATAAATAACAGTTGGGTTCTCTCCATAGTGATCTGTTACTTCAATATCAATAGAGCCATCTCCTAGTTTTGAAGTTGTTAATTCGAAGCTAGAGAATTTTAATTTTTCTGCACCTACTTGTAAGTCAACTGATGTTTTAAGAAAAGAGCCTTGAGTGTGTAATCCACCTTTTTTAAGTTCATAGTCAGCATAGTAGCTAACGTGATTAGTAAAGCTCTCACTAAAAAGTTCACTTGATAGCTCTAATTCATAACCAAGTTCTTTTAGCTGAATAAGAGACTCTTTAAAATCTAATTTTTCACCATCCACTACGATATTTAGCTGATTATCGCTTTTACTAGTTTCAACAGGAGGAAGTTTTATTAATGGTAATTGGCTTAAGTCATTTTCTATCTCAGCTGTATTGCTTGCATTATTAGAGTCTACCGACTTTACTACATCGACCTTCATATTAGTATTATTCTAAATCTATTCTCTAAGATGTGTTTTGCCACACCGTTATTTAAGATACTACGTTTTAAATTTAATTCACTAAAATAACTAATCTAGAATATTTGTTCTGCGAATAAATATTTAATTAATTGATTAGCTCTTAATTAGCCCCAATACTTTAGAAGTAATTTGAATAAAAGTCTGAACAGTAATTTTAAAAAAAGAGTTGTTAAAACTAGTCGGTTTTATCTTTTTTTTGACTTTTATGTTTTTTCGCTGCGCTCGGCAATGCCCATCTCTGAGTGTTCCTAAAAGTCGTGATGGGCATACAATTAAATATGTGAAGACCTAAAAACTTTGAAGGTTATTTAAAAGGTCGATTTGCAATAAGTTTTGTAAATCATTTGCGTTAGTTTACGCCTCGTCAGTTTAGAAGGAGTTTGTTATGAGAAGTTTCACACTTTCCGTGTCGTTGGTGTTGCTTGCTTTCATTTTGCTGTCAGGAGGGACTATCGCAGATGCACAAGAAGTAATCAGTGTTGCAAAAGATGTACCAGCTTATGAGAGCCCTCAGACTGGTACAGCTTGGTCAGCTTATGGATGGTTGGCAGGAATTTGCGGCGGACTTGTCACAGCTTGGGCAGCTTTTAAAAGCTTCCTGAAGAGAAACAATGTTGATATGGACGATCCAAAAGTTCGCTCGTATCTTATTTTAGCTGCACAAGTAGCTTTAATTGGTATTGCAATTTTGGTTCTTAGATTGGCAAAGAAGTCACGCGGGGAAAATAAGAAAGAAAACCCAAACGCAAAATTCGTAGATTCAGTTTTAACTGAGTTGATTGTTTTAGCTCAATGGATGAGTGCTGCAGTTGTTACTGAGAAATTTGCGCCGAACATGGACCCAATGACCTTAGCTAGTAGTCTGGGAGCAAAACCTGAGACAATACATATGCTAGTCGCTTCAGCTAAGCCAAAGAAAAAAGAGCATTACTATGAAGAGAGTCGGGAGATTAAGAATCCTCAGCCTCCTAATCCTTTGGACCGTTTCAATCGTCGTAGTAAAACTTCAGGCACTCAAAATGAGCAGAAAATCCCCCAAAAGCCACTGCCGGAAATAGGACGCAGAGGGTATAGTGGTTAAAATGATAGAGTAAGGAGTCAAGGATGACTCTTTTTTCTTAAGGATTTTAAAATTTCTAGGTCTTCATCCCTTTTATAGTCTTACTTTAAACTAAATTTTTCTCGCTAATTATTAAAAATCGTATCTAATTTGTTCGAATCTGTTTGAAATAGAAAAAATAATTTTTTTTTTGAAGTATTTCAACAATATCTTTGATGAGTATATGAGTAATTTTAATCACAATATCAGTAGTAATATAAAAGGGGTTTTATATATGAAAAGTAGTATCAAGTTAATATTAAGTATTTTTTCAGTTTTATTCATTTGCTCAAGTACAGCAATGGCTTTCGACCAGTATTACAACCCAAGTTGTCCTGTTGAAAGATTTCCACTAGGCGTTAATAATGTAAATGCAATTAATAGTGTTTCTAATCGTGTAACAAGCTTAGAACTTGCAGTTAGTTTAGCTAAGCCTAATGATAGATCGGGAAATACAATTGATGCTGCATGGATTGGATGGAGAAAAGATGGAAGTGACCAAAGAGAAAGAAAAAATTTAGGTCAGTTAAGTACTGGCTTAGTTGCAAGATCAGTTCAAAGATTAGGTTTAAGGACTAATAACGCAACAGTTAAGTTTAAGATTAACCCTAAAGAAATCAGAAGACTTTTTGGACCAGGAAAATACTTTTTTTATATTGTTCCAACTACTCGAGATGGTGAATTGGTAGGAAGATATATTCAAAGAATAGATATTTCTTAATATTCTTTTATATAGTTTAATTTCTTAGTTTGTTTTAAGGCGCTTGTTAGAGCGCCTTTTTTATTTGATATAATTCAAACTTCTAATTTCTTTTCCAGTTAGATTGGAAATATTTAATTTTATATTCTCTAATCCTAAATCTATTACCTCAGTTTTTTTTGGCTCTATTGGTTTCATCTTTGTACTCATTGCATAAAACCAATTAGATAAATCTTTATCTTCACTCTCAGGTAGCCCAAACCCAGTAATCTCTAAAGTCTGTATTGCAAAGAAAATACAAATTGATTTTTGTTGGCTTAAATTCTCACTTTTATTTAGTAATCTAAGACTTTTAAATAAAGGAACAAATAGTTCCATTGCCTCTTCTTGCCCTTCTTGAGTTAAACTCAAAATTATTTCTATACAAAAAAATGAAAGAGAGAATAGTTTTGGGTTTTTACTAAGGTTTTGCCAAGCTTCAATTACGTTGTAGCTTTCTAGATTATTTTTTCTGCCTATTTTAATTTTTGCACAACTTAAGACATCAATCCCACCACTAAATCTTTTTTTACTGCCTTTAGCATTTCTGGCACATGCAGTTAATCTACCATTTTCTTTAGATAGAAATGAAATAATTAAATCTCTATCTTTGTAGCTGTTAACTTTTAGTACTATTGCAGAGTCTTGCATTGTTATAGGCTCTTTTTAAAACTGTCTTTAAGAGAGATACCTAGAATTATTAATGTAAGTACTATAGTGCAAATAGGTTTTGTATAAAAAAGCAGATTAATCGATAAGCTTTTATATGCTGAGTGGCTAGTTATCCAAACTAAGTTTAACACTAGGCTAAGACCTAGAAGCCTGTAGTTTTTAGATTCTATGAATTTGTAAATAACTAAACCTAAAACAGGTGCAAAAAGTGAATAAGTGTTTTTTTCAGTTCCTGCTCCGAATAGGAGGATGTAACTAGTGCTTAGAGTGTAGAGAAGAAAAGCAAAATTTTTGTAATTATGTTTTTTTGTAATAACAAGGGTTGCAAGGGTGGTAAAAGCAAACATCAGTCTCGTACAAGTTTGTGCGAAGTTATTGAAGTTTATTTGAATTAACTCTAGTAGGGAAAAGATATGAAGAAATTTAGTCTCAGTACTCCTTGCTACTGCAGCCTTTATTACCTCTGGATAATCATTTAATTGTTTAAGTATGTATGTATAATCTTGAGTTAAAAAAGATACTGAGATTAATACTAATATGAAAATTAAAGTGTTTGGAATCACTTTAGGGTAAAGTGCTAAGACTAAGAGAAGAAGTACAATGCTAAGTGGTTTAGTTATAGTTGATAGTGCAAGGAACGCCCCAGCAGTTAGAAGCTTTTTATTCTCAAGAGCCCTACAAGTTACTAGCATAAAACCTGCCATCGAAAGAGTTGCTTGTCCATGCTTTGCCGCTGCCCAGCTTAAAGCAATAGATACGATACTAGATATAAAAAATTCTTTTTCATTCTTTGTGAAATAAAAAATACCGTAAGCAAAGATTAAAATATTAATAGACCTAAATAAAGCTCCACCAATATTAAATGGTAGTAGTGAAAATGGGCTAAAGAAAATAGCAGTAAAGGGGTAGTAGAGAAACCTGCCTGATTCAAAAATTGAATTACTCGCTAACCAGTTTTTACCAGCTAAGAAGTAAACATTGTATACGTTCCCTGGAGTGGGTTCTGTATTAAATTTAGTAACAACAACTATTGCTATGTAGATTATCCATAGAATTAAAGTGTTTTTTCTATTCATTTTCTTATAAACTTTTTCTATAAAAGTGCGCTAGCAATTGAAAAATAAATTAAGCCACTAAGTATATCTGACCCAGTTGTTACTAATGGTCCAGAAGAAACTGCAGGGTCAAAGCCAAATTTATCAAAAATTACTGGCAGCACTGAGCCCAGCGTAGATGAGCAAAATATCGTAAGCAAGGTAGAAGAAGATACAATAATAGAAAGTTTAAGTTCTCCAAATAAAAGGTATGAAGCTAGGAATGTAATAACTGCAAAACAAATTCCTAGAAGTATGCCAACACCCGCTTCTTTTTTTATTCTATCACTCGATCGATTTGAATTTAAATCTCCAGTAGCGAGCCCTCTAACTGTAATAGTTGATGCTTGAGAGCCAACGTTTCCACCCATCCCGAACACTACAGGCATGAAAAATGCTAGTGCTATAAGTTGTTCTAGAGTGCTTGAGAATGCTCCAAGTAGAATTGCAGCGCCGCAACCACCTAGGCAACTGGCTAAAAGCCAAGGCATACGGCTTTTTAAAGCAACGGAGAAAGTAGCACCAACTGTATCTGTATCTTCAGTTCCAGCTAGTTTTAAAATATCTTCAGTATGTTCATCTTCAATTACGTCAATTACATCATCAATTGTTATTATTCCCAACATAGAATTCAGTATAGAGTTAGATGTAGAATTTATTTCAGTTGATAAAACTGGAAGAGTGCTTAGATCGTAATCTGCAATTAGCTTCGCAACTACCTCTTGGTCTTCAGTATCTTCAACACTGATAACTTCTGTTTTCATGAAGTCTTTTATTAGAGTTGCTTCATTTTGTGAGAGTAGTTCTCTTAAGGAAAAAATGCCCTCTATTTTTTTGTTCTGATCTAAGACATAACAGTAATGCATGTCTTTTTCACTATCTCCTTTAGATAGAGATTCCCTAATAGATTGAAGAGTTTTTTTAGCACTGTCATTTTTATCGAAATGAAAAAAATTAGTGTTCATAATTCTACCAGCAGTATCTTCTTCGTAGGCTAGTAAAGATTTTAGATCTTTTGCTTTTTTGGGACTAAGTCTTCTAAGTATTTTGACTTGTCTTCTTCTGGTTAGTTCCGAGATGAAATCTGCTGCATCATCAACTTCCATTCTCCTAACTACTGCTAATAACCTAGTGTCATCAATTGTATTTACAATCAGTTTTCTAAGAGATGTATTTGTATATGTAGTTAGTTCAGATAATTGGTCTAAGCCTGTTACTAAACTAAGGACTTTAGGTTGAAATTCAGTGTCTAAATTATTTAGAACCTCTGAGAGTTCAACAGCATGCAAGTCACCTAAAAGATTAGATAATTTTTCTAGATCATTAAGTTCTAAGAGACTCGAGACTCTAGTGCTTAAATCAATATTATCTTGTTCAAGGTTTTGCATAATATGAAATCTTTTTGTGAAGATATGCTAATCACGATTTAATTTTACGTTTTTGTAGTTACCTATTGTGATTAGCATATTGCCGAGCGCAGCGGGAGACAAATATACCCATCACGATAAATTGCCAAAACTATTGTGGTTTTGACAGTTCTTTACGATTAGTATGTCGGTTTCTCAAAGTGCTCGGAATTAAGATACTAAAAACTATACTGTAATGGGTATATAGCATGTTGCCTTTATAAATAAATGTGGTTACAAGCTAGTAATTATGGAAAAAGAAAATACTGAAGAAGAGTCTACTGAAGAAAATTCCACTCCGCAAGAAGAGGTGGAATCTGAGAACAAGTCTAAAAATGCTGAGGAAAGTCAGCCAGATGAGGATAAATCAGAGCATGAGCTTAAAATTGAAGAGCTAGAGAAGTCCTCTGCTGAAAATCATCATAAATATCTACGAGCAATGGCTGATTTAGAGAACTATAAGAAAAGAGCCATGAAGGATAGAGCTGAATTGATTAAATACTCAGGTGAGTCAGTTATTGTAGATTTCCTAGATGTTTTAGATGATTTAGACAGAGCAAGTAAGGCCGAAGCAAATTCTGTAGAGGGAGTGCTTGAAGGTGTTGAAATGATTAAAAAGAGGTTTGAAGGTGTTTTTAAGAAACATGCTGTAGAAGCAAAAGACTATATAGGTCAAGATTTCGACCCTAATTGTCATGAGGCACTAACAACAGTCCCAACTGATGAGCATGAGCCTGGTGTAGTAATGGAACAACTTAAAAAAGCTTACTTTTTTAAAGAGAAATTAATTAGACCTGCACAAGTAGTAGTTTCAGCAAAAAAGGAAGAATAATTACGGAATAATTTATTGCCAGCACTTGTGTTCGCATTAATTAATGATTAACTAAGAATTAGGCTTGTAGAAAAAGCAAGACTAAATAGACAGACAATAGATAGGCAATTTGAGGGGAATTTTATGGCGAAGGTAATTGGAATTGATTTAGGAACTACAAACTCTTGTGTAGCTGTGATGGAGGGTGGTGACCCAGTAGTAATACCAAACTCAGAAGGGGGAAGAACAACTCCGTCTGTAGTTGCTGTGAATGACTCAGGTGAAAGACTAGTTGGTCAAATAGCTAAAAGACAAGCTGTTACAAATCCTAAAAATACTATTTTTGCTGTAAAAAGATTAATCGGTCGAAAGTCTGATAGTGAGCAGGTAGAAAAAGCTAAAAAAGTACTTCCTTATGACATAGTTGCATTAGATAACTCTGATGCTGGAGTTGCTCTTAAAGGAGAGAATAAATCAGCTCAAGAGATTTCTGCTTTTATTCTTCAAAAGATGAAGCAAACTGCAGAAGATTACTTAGGTGAGTCTGTGTCTCAAGCAGTTATTACTGTGCCTGCATATTTTAACGATGCACAAAGACAAGCAACAAAAGACGCTGGAAGAATTGCGGGCTTAGAAGTTCTAAGAATTATCAACGAGCCAACTGCTGCAGCATTAGCATATGGCTTAGATAAAGACGGCGATAAAAAACTAGCTGTATTTGATTTAGGTGGTGGAACTTTTGATGTTTCAATTCTAGAACTTGGAGACGGTGTATTTGAAGTTAAGTCTACAAATGGAGATACTTTCTTAGGTGGAGAAGACTTCGATTTAAAGATTGTAGAATTCTTAGCTGATGAGTTTAAAAAAGATCAAGGTATTGATTTAAAAGAAGACACGATGGCACTTCAAAGATTAAAAGAAGCAGCTGAAAAAGCTAAGCACGAATTATCATCTTCAACTGAAACTGATATTAACTTACCTTTTATTACTGCTGATGCTTCTGGGCCAAAGCATTTAAACATTAAGCTTTCTAGAGCAAAGCTTGAGGCATTATGTTCTGATTTACTAGCTAGATTAGACCAGCCTTGTAAAATGGCTTTAAAAGATTCTGGCTTTAGTGCAAATGATATTGATGATGTAATTTTAGTAGGTGGTATGACTCGTATGCCTGCTGTTCAAGAAAAAGTTAAAGCAATCTTTAACAGAGCTCCTAGTAAGAATGTTAATCCTGATGAAGCGGTAGCTGTTGGTGCTGCGGTTCAAGCAGGGGTTCTTCAAGGAGATGTAAAAGATGTATTATTACTTGATGTAACACCTTTAAGTTTAGGAATTGAGACTCAAGGTGGAGTATTTACAAAGTTAATTGAAAAAAATACGACTATTCCTACAAGAAAGTCACAAATTTTCTCCACTGCTTCTGATAATCAGCCTGCAGTAAGTATTCATGTTCTACAAGGTGAGCGTGAAATGGCTGGGGACAATAAAACTTTAGGAAAGTTTGAATTAGTAGGTATACCTCCTGCACCGAGAGGAGTTCCGCAAATTGAAGTTACATTTGATATAGATGCAAACGGAATTGTATCTGTTGGAGCGAAAGACTTAGGGACTGGTAAAGAGCAGTCTATTAAAATTACTGCAAGCTCTGGTCTTAGTGAAGATGAAATTAAAGCAATGGTTAAAGATGCTGAACAGCATGCTGATGATGATAAGAAAAGAAGAGATCTTGTGGATGCTAAAAACCAACTTGATACTCTTATCTACTCAACAGAGCAGTCTTTAAAAGATAATGGTGAGAATCTTAAACCTGAAGATAAAGAGCAAATTGAAGCTGACTTGGCTGAATCTAAGCTTGTATTAGAGACAGGAATTACTGTTGAGAAAATTAAGGCTCAGGTTGATAAGCTTTCTAAATCTGCTCATGCAATTGCAAAGCAAATGTATGAAGCCGGTGCTGCGGAGAATGCAGAAGGTTCAGATGCAGGTGCTGAGCCAGAAGCTGAAGAGGCTAAGGCGGCGGATGCTGAAGAGGATGTGGTAGACGCCGACTTCGAAGAAGTAAAATAAAAACGCTTTAAATTTCCCGGATACTGCGTTGCGATGATATCTAAAAATGCTCAATGTATAAATATACTCAGCTATTTTGCTATCGCAAAATGCCTCCATTTAGGAGGCATGCTATGCTTTTTAGATATCATCGCGCCTTGTCTACGGGATAATTTTAAGAGTTTTGAGAGTGCGAAGTATTTTTCAAGATTAAAATTCTAGAGTAGTTCCTTATGAGTAAACGCGATTATTATGATGTGCTTGGTGTTAATCGTGGTTCTTCACCTGAAGAGATAAAAAAAGCTTATCGTAAGATGGCTGTGAAGTTTCATCCGGATAAAAATCCGGATAATGCTGAGGCAGAAGAGAAATTCAAGGAAGCTACAGAGGCTTACCAAGTTCTTTCCGATACTAATAATAAAACTAAATACGATCAGTTCGGTCATACTGCTTTTGATGGCGGTGGAGGCTTTGGGGATTTTAATGGTTTTGGTGAAGATTTATTCGGAGATATTTTTAGTGCTTTTTTTGGTGGACAGCAACAAGGTGGTCGGCCTTCAAGAGGACCTGTTGGAAGAGATATAAATTATAAATTTGATATCACACTTGAACAAGCACATGAGGGTTTAGAAACTGAGATTAAAATAGATAGACCTGTTCCATGTACCGATTGTTCAGGTAGTGGTTGTAAGAAAGGTACTACTTCTTCTACTTGTAAGCATTGCTCAGGTGCTGGTCAGGTAAGAGTGCAACAAGGCTTTTTTGCTGTTAGCAGAACTTGTCCAGTTTGTAATGGAAAGGGTGTAATGATTGAAAACCCTTGTAAGAAATGTGACGGCAAGGGCTCTAGTCTTAAAAAATCTGAAATCAAAGTTAATATTCCACCTGGAATTGATAACGGCCAAAGTTTAAAGTTAAGAGGGAAAGGTGAAGAAGTCACTGGAGGGCCTGCAGGGGATCTTTATGTTGAAGTGGTAATCAAACCTCATAGTTTATACAAAAGACATGGTAATGATGTAGTTTTAGACGTTCCTATCTCATACTCTCAAGCTGTTTTAGGTGGTCAGATTAATGTACCAACACTTCACGGAGAGGTAGCTTTAAAAATACCAAGTGCTACTGCATCTGGAAAAATCTTTAGATTAAGAGGCAAGGGTATTAAAGATATTAGTTCAAATAGATTTGGTGATCAGCATGTTCGGACTCATATATACGTGCCAAGTAAGTTAACAGATGAGCATAAGGACTTGCTTAAGCAACTTGGTGATTTAGAGGGTTTTCCCACTGAAAAAGATTCTTCGTCCTTTTTTGATAGAATTAGAGATCTATTTGACTAGATCTTTTTAAGCTTTAGTCATATTCTAGATAAAGCTATGAACAAATTACTTAATATTATTCTTATAATCGTTTCGATCTCAGTTATTACTAGTTCTTGTGCGCCTAATTTCCAGTATCAAGGTCCTAGCACTAATAGTAGAACAGAGAATGTAACAGCAACTGTAAGTCGAGAAGCTAAAAAAGCACCTTGGCAAACATGGAGTAGTCAAACTTATAACAGCCCAGAACTTGCTAATGCTGAAAGTGAAGTTCTAAATAATTCATTTGATAAAGCAATTTCTTATTACCGTGATGCTATTAGGGTTTCAAATGATCCAAAAGTAATAGAACAAGCTCGCACAAGATTAATTGGTACCTTGCTAAAACAGGGTCGGTCTCAAGATGCTTTATTAGAAATTTCTAAATATACAAGTATTAAAGGTTTAAATCCTAGTGCTCTTAGAAAAGACTATGCTTTGATTGCGGCTTGGGCGTATGTGGAGCAAAGAGGTATAGATCAAAGTTTAGCTTGGTTTAACGTAGCATCAAGTTCTGTTAGTAAATCTTCTGCAGTTTATAAAGAGTCAGTAAAGGGAGTTACAGGCTTATTGAAAACAGTAAGTGATAGACAGTTAAAAGAAATAAATACTAAGTGGGCTGGTAATAACAGGTTCTCTAATCTGATTAATAACGAAAGAAAATCTAGATTAGCCAATGGTGGCAGGACTCAACATTCTTTGAGTAAATATTTTAATAAAAGTTATTATAGAAGCGACTATATAGATGGAAGTTCAGAAAACTATAAGACAGTAAACGCTGATAATATTAACAATTTAAACGCAGGTAAGATTTCAATAGGAGTTTTGCTACCACTAAGTGGTAAATTTGCAGTTCATGCAAATAAGGTCAAAGAAGGCATAGAGTTAGCAACACAAAATCAAGATGTTGAAGTTATTTTCGCTGATACAACAGGAAATCCAAATATTGCTGTTAGTGAATATCAAAATCTAGCTCAAAATGCGTCTGTTGTTCTAGGTCCATTATTATCTGCAACTTCTAAAGCGGTAGCAGATCAATCTAGTGTAACTGGAGTGCCAATAATTAGCTTTACTAAAAAAGAAGGCTTAACTGATTCCTCAAACACTGTTTTAAGGTTAGGAGCAACGGCGAGTAATCAAGCACAAGAATTAGTTAATTTTGCAATAGATGCTTTAGGTATAAAAACTTTTGCAGTGATGTTTCCTTCTCAAAATAATGTAGCATCTGATTTTATCGCTGAATTTAAAAAAGCATTAAGTTCAGAA
>CAYOZL010000024.1:0-32033 GCA_964408435.1 uncultured Bdellovibrionales bacterium
ATGACCCTGGATTTAAACCCGTATACATTTACGAAAGACTTGGTGAGCCAAGTAACATCATGTTGCAACAGGGCCTAGCAGAGGCTGAGCAGAAAGATATTGCAGTAACCTTCTCTAGTGGAATGGCTGCAGTAAATGCTGCTACTATGTTTTTATTAGAACAAGGAGATGAAATAATCTCTCATAAGACTGTCTATGGCTGCACTTATAACTTATTTAACTCTTGGTATAGAAGACTTGGGCATAAAGTAAATTTTTATGATTTTACGAACTTAGAGAATCTAGAATCTGTAATAAACGAAAAAACTAGAGTTGTATATTTAGAATCTCCTGCAAACCCTAACTTAGAAATTCTAGATCTTGAAGCAATAACAAAAGCCTTAACTTTAATTAACGAGAAAAGACCAGAGAACAGACAAATTGTATCTGTAATAGATAATACTTTTGCAACACCTTTTGGGCAAAGACCTGCAAGATTTGGGATTGATATTATTGTTCACAGTTTAACTAAAGGTCTTTGTGGTTTTGGAACAACATTAGGCGGAGCAGTTGTAACTGATAATAAATTTAGAGATCAGTTAATGATGTTTAGAAAAGATTTTGGTGCCACCCTTGCCCCTGATAGTGCATGGAATGTAATGGTATACGGACTTTCAACGCTCGCTTTGAGAATGAGAAAAGCCCAAGAAAGCGCTTCTGAAGTAGCAATGTATCTAGAACAACAGTCTCAAATTGAAAAAGTGTTTTATCCCGGACTTGAATCATTTCCTCAACATGAAATTGCTAAGAGGATGCTAAGAGATTTCGAAGGCAACTTTGCACCTGGAATGATGATTTACTTTAAATTAAAAGGGAAAGATGCGGAGCAGGCAAAAGCTAAAGGTCAGAGAATGATGAATTTTATTTCTGAAAATTCTTATGCAGTAACACTTGCTGTAAGCCTCGGACAAACTAGAACATTGATTGAACATCCTGGTTCTATGACCCACTCTGCATATTCAGCTGAAGAGCAGATTAAAGTAGGGATTGATCCTGGGGGGATTAGATTAGCGCTTGGGTTGGAGTCGTCTAATGATGTGATTGCGGATTTGGATCGTGCGTTTAAATATATTGGAAAGTACTAACTAATTATCTAGAGCTAGTCTCCGATCAAGATCAAGGAAGAAGAATTGACTAACACACTAAACTGGTGTATAAATCATGTCTTTAATTACCCCGTTCTTTAAAATACTGGCAAAGAGAGTTTAAAATTAACATCATTATACAATTAGATTATTATAAATGCATAATGATGCGATTCAATGTTTATTATTAGGTTTTTATATATCTTCCATAAACTATTATCAGCCAAAATTTCCTTATTTATTTTACCTTAGAAAGACATTAAGCAAGGTAGAAACATTAAACTATTATTTAGTTGCTAACTCTAGAACTTTAAAAAATTATTTGAGCTCTAAAGTTAGTAACTGAAAACTAGGCCAAGGAGAAACACGATGACAACGGTCAAAAAAAAGTCAATCGCCAAAACACTACATGGGCACTGTCCATATTCTGAAAAGACAATCTCTTTGATTGAAGAGAGCTTAGAAAGCAAGCCAGGCATAAACGAGCTAAAAAAACTCATCAAAATTGCGAAAAGGTACCATTCTAAATGTACCATCCATGGTCCAATGATGACTGCAAGCGTCTTGATACTAGTAAGCAAGTCGGAGCATTACAATTCTAGATTCGTTCGCCAGTATCAGTACTGGGCATTGGAGGCTCTAAGGAGAGAGTTTCTGTATTCAAAAAACATAAGAAAATCAATGTCTCGTTCTTTTGAAAAAGGAGCCTTCAGAAAAGCTCTTGGGAAAAGGCTAAACGCAGCTCTTCGTCCCCATAAGGAGTTTGCAACTCTCAATGAAAGCTTGGAAGACCGAGAGATTCTTGTGTTCATGCTTCTGCCTTACGTAAAATACACAGATGCAAGACAAGCTTTGCGCAAGTTTTACAACAGGTGTCACAAAAAATCTTACAGATGCTCAATTCCAAAAGAAAGAGGCTTGTCATCTGAAACAAGAAAAGCCATGAGAGAAGCCTTAGTTGGATATGGACATTTGTTAGCGCCAGTAAAGGACTTTAATGGTAGAACGGAGTTCCACTATTAATAGGTTTGTAAATCGTATTCATTGGGCTTGTTGTTTTTTACGCAAGCCCTTCACTAATATTTTAAGTTCTCGAATTTATAGAGCGTAAAAAATACTTTCTATTATTATCATTTTTCTTATATCTTACAACGAGAGCTGAAATACATTTGGAAGAAAGAGATAAACAGTTCACGGTTAGCCGTTATTAGTATAAAAAACTCTACAGATAACGGGAAACAGATAACTGAGAACGGCTAACAGAATAAAATTAATTATCCAATTTCAATCTCTTATCAAGATCAAAAAAACTATTGAAAAACTTCTTTTGAATAACATTCCCCACAATATACCAACTCAGGCTTTTCCAATGAGTAAGTAGACTGTAAAAATTCCCCACATTCCTCACATGCCCTGCGCCATACTTTTTTTGGATTTCTCCTTAAGAGCCTCTTTCTATACCTCGAGTCAGGTGAAAGAGTTGGCAATGGAATACCATTAGCTCTATAAAAGTTAATTTCCTGCTTTGTAACTCGAAAAGGGCGCTTAGTCTCCTTACAAAGAACCACTGGCTCACCATCTATCAAACTTAAGTCCTCTGGAAGAGTCTCCTCTGTATATACATTTTCGAATTCAGACAAAGCTTGTTTATAATCTGACCAATGAAAGCCTGCTTCAGTTGCCTCCTCTTTAGAGCAAGGATAAAGCTCATTTGAAATAGTTTCATTATAGCCAAATGGAGAAAGACTTTTAGGAAAAAACTTCCCCCACTCTCCTGTCTTTTTCATATGCTCAGCCACTCTTACTATAAGCTTAGCATATTCATCGGGACTATATTTTTTATTCAACAAACAAAAAGACTGCTTTCTTAATCCGACAGAACCAAAAACATTCAAACAGTTAAAACAACTTACAATGTAGGAACAGTCCGAATTATCATAAGAAGAAATTGCAAAACTTAGTCTTTGACCTCGGCCTGACATGACTTGATAGGTTAATTCATGCCCAGAAATACCATAACCATCTGAGCTATCTCTACAATCAAAACTCCTTGTTAGATGACTACAATCTTCTACGTTTTCAACATCAAAACAGTTGTAACAATTCTTAGAATTCTTAATATAATTGCCAGAACTATTCTCAGAGTTAATTATCTGAGCATACCTTTTTGGTTGTTTTGAACAAAGACTGCTGCTCTTTTTCTCAAATTCTGCTTGTTTAAAACGAGTAAGCGGGAAAAGTTCTTTTTTTCTCTTTAAATACTCCTCCTCTCCTAATTGTTCATTAAAAATGCAAAACTTTGCTCTATGTAAATTGCTGCATCCTATACAGTCTGAACAGTTATAGCAGTAACTACAAAAAGCTGAATCTTTACAATCCTTACAACGTGTAAGAAAGGAAGAAGAATAGCAGCCACTACAATCAACACATTCATAACAAAGCTCACAGTTTACTGAGGACAAGCAATCTAAACAATTCAAACAATCATTTACATTTGCTACATAAAGACACCCTTCTGACTTGACCACTGAAAAGGAGTAGTAACAATCTTTTGTATCTAAAGCATAGTTTGAATAATTAGAATTTTCATTTCTACTCATATGATAAATTGAGGAGTGAGGAACATCTAAATAAAGCTCTTCAAACTGCTCAAAAAAACTTCGACTAAAGTCAAACTCTCTAGCATAAGAAAGAGGGTTAAAAGATTCATTCCACCAGTAGTCCCGATCATAAACTTTTAAGTTTACATCAGGACGATACATTGAAATTATACTCTTACCAGTGCTATCACACTTTCTCTTATAAAGACTTTTTTCATTTCGGAAACAAAGTCTTGTTTTTTCTCTACAGACTGGACATTGACTAGGAGGAAGAAAGCTGTGACCAGCTACAGGAGATACAGTATCAAGGAGCTTCAACTCCAAGCTACTGAGGTAGAATTCATCAGAACATGTGGTGCAGTGTAGCTTCATAAATAAATTCTGTTCTCGGTTATCTGTTCCCAGTTCTCTGAGAAGTCTTTTAATAATACAGATAACCGAGAACAGCTAACAGAATAAAACTAATTATCTAGTGTTAGTCTCTGGTCCAAATTAGGAAAATTCTCAGAATACTGTGCCCAAGCATTATGCGCATGAATACTTTCCTGCGCTTCAGCAGAAACTTTAAATCCAATTACATTCGGATACTGCTTTGCAATTAAAACAGCATCTCTAACTACATCTTCAACAAATTTAGGATTATCGTATTGTCTTTCTGTAACGTATTTCTCGTCTTCTCTTTTTAAAACAGGATATACAGGACACGAACCCGCTTCTTCTAGAGCAAGAATTAAATTCTCAATCCAATATGCTGGATACTTACCATCTAAATCTACATTCACAGAAACTTTTAAAATTAAACGCTGATTATGCGCGCCGTATTCTGAAATTGCCTTGCTGCAAGGACAAAGATTTGCAGTAGGAATTAAAATATCAAAAATAGTTGAAGCCGTGCCATCTTGATTTTGAAGACCTTTGATTTTTAAATCGTAAATCATTTTAGACTCAAGACCTGTAACAGGAGCAGGTTTAGTTATTGCAAAACCAAGCTTGAAACAAAGTGAAGAATCATCTGTTTGTAATGTTTTACTTATCTCAGCTAAGAAAGTCTGAGGATTAAAATCTATGATTTCCTTATCAGAAAGTTGGTTTAATAAAGTCATAAACCTAGACATGTGAGTGCCCTTAAGTTCCTTAGATAAAGAAACTGCTAAACTACACTCAGTAGGAACAAGTAATGCCTCACCAGTGTTAGTTTTATACTTTAAAGGGATTAGAACTTTTCTAACTCCAACAGAGTGCAACTCAACACCTCTTGTATCGGTATTTAATTGAACATCAGGTAATGTATTAGGATCTTTCATTTTGTTACGTTTTTACTAGTTTTTACTGTGGCTATTACTGCCAAAAAAAGTGCTAAAAATCAATAGCTCTATATCGATCTAAAAATGGGCTCTATTTAGAGGAAAGATGTAAAAAAGTCTCTATTGTATGAACATCTACTGCATGCCACTCAGGCTTACCGTAAAAAGCGAATATTATCTGTGTAGTAAAGGTTACTGCGATTGCATAAATAAAAGAAATAGCGATTACTCTTGACCAAGGAGCAGGAACTAAGTGAACAAATACCCTTCTTCTAGACCTATTATCTATAAAAGTCCCCTCTTCTTCATCAAATAGAGTGGGCTCAGATAAGATATTAGAACCTAACAGCCCTTTTTTATTAGATTTTTTCTTTCTTTTAGTCATTTAAGATAGTTATGATAGAAAGTAAGCCTTTTGATACTAACTTGTCTTAATTAGTCATAACCTATTAAGACCTAAAATTCATAGAGAATATGCCAAAAAATAAAGCATTAGATAGATACAAGTGGAGAGAAAAGCATCGTAAACAATACACGTTTACGAAAACTAAGATGGTAGTCGGCTTTTTAATCTCAGTTTCTACAAGTATATTACTAGGCTCATATTTAGATAAATATGGAAAAGTTGCACTTAAACAAAGCTCCACTGTTATAAGTAGCATTGCACAAGAATATTTTTATCCCCGTAAATAATTTCACAAACAAATCCAACATCAAAAATAAGCCGATATGATAAGTCCTAAAATTGAATCGATAATTAAGAATGAAGAAAAAATTCTTGAAGAAATAGTCTCTTCTTTAAAAAAACAACTAGGGAGCTACTATCAACGTTTCACAGATGAGAGTTCTAAAGCTAGAGAACTTACTTCTGAAATAGTCGCATCAACCAAAGATGACCAGATGCAACAACTAGCAAACGATGAAGCTGTATCCCATCGTCTTGCAGATAACATGAAACAAGAAGTTAAAAAAATTGATACCTTAATCGATAAACCATACTTCGCTAGAATTGTTCTTGAAGAAATAAAAGGTGATAAAACAAGAGAAATTGAATACAAACTAGGAACTACTTCAAACTTAGACTGCAGAATTATTGATTGGCGAAATGCCCCAATTGCAAAACTATTTTATCAATACGAACAAGGTGAAGAATACTTTGAAGTAATACAAGACCAAGAAAAAGAAGGAATTGTAAAATTAAGAAATCAAGTTGGAATTAAAAATTCTGAACTTCAAAGTATAAGTTGCAATGAAGGTAAATTTGAAAAAAAAGATGACAAATGGACTGTAACTGCAAAGGAAACAAAATCCAGCTCTAGTTTAAAGTCTATCTTAGAACTGATTACTCCTGACCAATTTCAACTAATTACTGAAAGTGCTGAAACTGCTGTATTAATTCAAGGAATTGCTGGCTCTGGAAAAACTACAATCGCCCTACATAGACTTGCTTGGCTAATGCATAAAGGCAACTCAGAGATAAAAGCAGAAGATGCCTTAGTGATAGTAGTAAGTAATTCATTACAAACTTATATTTCTTCTATATTACCAGAGCTAGGCTCTGAAAATGCTGAAATAAAAACTTTTGAAGATTGGGCTAGAGAGACTTTAGCAAAATGTTTAAACAGACCTATTGAAAAAACACTTCTTAAAAAAGCACCACCTTCGACTCTAAGATTAAAAAAATCTGTTGGTTTCTTAGAAATATTTCAAAAAGCTTGCGAACAAGTAAACCAAAAAGGTTCTAGTCATTACAAAGAAGCATTATTTCTAGCTCTTAATCAAGAAAAAGAAATTATCGAAAAAGAAAAATTAATCGATAGAGAAATAATTGAAAAAACTAAGGCTTGGTCAAATGAATGTCTTGATACAGGTTATTTTGATTCTGGAGATTTATCTCTGGCATTACTTTTTGAATTATCTAAAGACCAAAAACTATTTAAAGATAAATACGGCACAGAATATTTAGTTGCTGATGAAATTCAAGATTTATCTAGCTCTGAAATTTTACTAATAGTTAGCCTAGTTAAAAAGCCAAGTAATGTTACCCTTGTTGGAGACACCGCTCAGCAGCTAACTAAACAATCAGACTTTCAAGGCTGGGACTCATTAAAACAACTTATTAGCTCTAAAGATGGCGAGTTAAACTTCACTACACTTAACCTAAGTCATAGATCTACAGTAGAAATCATGAGAGTGGCTGATGCCGTCTTAGGAGAAAATAGGTCTTTAAAAGGACGTTCTGGAAGAGCTCCAATCTGGTTTAAATGTTTTAATGAAAATACCGGTGTTAAACAAAGTATTAACTGGATTAGAAAAGTTAAGGAAAAATACCCTGAGCAAAATTTAGCAGTACTTTGCAAAGATGATAATGAAGCAAAGTTAGTGGCAAGTTTACTAGAACCAAGCTTTGGTGGAGCTGTAAATTTATTTAGTAAGTACGAAAGAGTTGGTAATGTTTCTGGAATTCAAGTAGCTCCAATTGATGCTTCAAAAGGCTTAGAGTTTTTTGCAGTTTTAATCTGGAATCCAACTGAAAGGGACTATCCTAAAACAGAAGCAAGTAAAAAAGCACTATATACTGCCATTACTAGAAGTTCTGAGCTTGTGTGCTTTACTACTTGGGGAAGATATAGTCCTTTACTACATCAAGTCCCAAATAGATTCCTAAGGATTTATAAAGCAGGAAGAGAAGAATAAACCCTTTAATTTATCAAGAACTTAAGAACTCCTTTGAATTTTTGAAAAATCTATGCGCTTAATGTAAGGTATAACTAATCTTGCTCTTTATAATTCTAAAATTAAAAATTTTATTACAGTTTTGTAAAGCTCAATTTGCAAAGCTGTAAGAGAAACAATTCAAGGTTTCTTAAAAAGGTTATCTTACAGCAATACACTTTACCCCATAAGAAAAAATGCCAAAAAAGAATAAAAGAACTATGATCCACGGCACACATATTGGACTTCAAGTTCACATCGATCGGCACAACAGCAAAGTACAAGTCAAAAGCGGAACGAATGTCGTTCTTGAGGCAAGCTCAAAAAAAGGGCAAAGAACTGCAGAACTACCTTCAGGATGGACAGGAAGTCTTACTTGGGTTGGGGACAGAGACATCTGGTGCAAAGTGGATTTAAAAACACCACAGGGAAAAAGACTTAAAGAAGACTACCCAAAGGGGGACAGAGAAAAAGTGACAACTTTCATATAAGTAACTTATACTCACTAGAGAAGGTATTTGTTTCTCTTCAGCCTATATAAAACTTCTTGTAACTTACAGTTATAAATTTCTGAATACTCTCTAGTAAAATCAACATCAAAGCTCTTACTATGATGGAACAATATCCAATTTATTTTATTATGGCTTTAGTTGGTACATTATTTTATGTGCTTAAAATAGCCTTAATGCTTATGGGAGGAGACGCTGATTCAGATTTCGATTCTGACCTAGACTCACACCCAGATGGCACTTCTTCTTTTACCCTACTCTCTATTCAATCAATCTTAGCTTTTATAATGGCAGCTGGATGGATTGGCCTTGCTTGTAGAAGAGAGTGGGAATTTGGTGAATACACTTCAATACTAATTGCTAGTGTTTTTGGTTTTTTAATGATGCTTTTAAATTCTTATTTTTCATTGAAAATTAAATCTTTAAACGATGAGAACAAATTTGACTTAGAAGACACCGTAGGAAAAGAAGGAATAGTCTATGCTCGCATCCCTGCTAAAGGTAAAGGACAAGGTCAAGTAGAGATAGTAGTTCAAGGAAGCAAAAAAATAATTCCTGCAAAAAGCGCAAGCAAAGAAATAGATTCATTTAAAGAAGTAAAAATAGTTGAAGTTAAAAACAATTCAGTTTTAATAGTAGAGAAAATTTAGGAGCAAAACATGGGTTCTTTTGGTTTAATTGCAGTAATAGTAGTACCTTTACTAATTGTATTTTTCTTTCTACTTTTTCTAGCAAAACAATTTAGAAGATGCCCATCAAACAGAATTTTAGTTATTTACGGTAGTAAAGTTGGACCAACAGGAGCTGCTAAATGCTTACATGGTGGTGGTACTTTTGTAATCCCTCTTATTCAAGACTACACTTACCTTTCACTTGAGCCAATCACTATTGATATTGATTTAAGAAGTGCTCTTTCTAAGAAAAACATAAGAGTAAATGTTCCTTCTACTTTTACTATTGGTATTTCTACCATTCCAGAGATCATGTCTAACGCTGCAGAAAGACTGCTAGGGCTAGGAATAAAAGAAATCAATAACCAAGCTCAAGATATTATTCTAGGTCAAATGCGTCTAGTTCTTGCAACTCTTTCTATTGAAGAGATTAACCAAGATAGAGAGAAATTTTTAGATTTAGTAAATAAAAACGTTAACTTTGAGCTTAACAAAATTGGGCTAGAAGTTATTAACGTAAACATTAGAGATATCACTGATGAATCAGGATACATTGAAGCTATTGGTAAAAAAGCTGCAGCGGAAGCGATTAACATTGCAAAAGTAGAAGTAGCTCAACAAGAAAAATCAGGTTCAATTGGTGAAGCTCAAGAAACAAGAGAAAAAGAAGTTGTAGTTGCAAGAGAATTAGCAGAATCTGAAGCTGGTCAAAAACAAGCTAACAGAGATAAAAGAATTGCTGTTTCAAAGTTTGAAGCTGAAGGTGTAACTGGAGAAGTAAACGCACTTAGAGAACAACAAGTTGCAATAGCACAGCAAAAAGCAATTACAGTTCAAGGCCAAAAAGAAGCAGAAAGAGAAAGAAGACTAGCAGTTGCTGGATTTGAAGCTCAGGCTATTCAAGGGGAGAATGCTTCAATGGCTAATATTGCCGAATACGATGCGGCTCTAAAAGTAAAACAAGCTGAAGCTAAAAGACTAGGTGACGTCGCACTAGCTCAAGCAACTAGAGATGTTTTAAATGCAGAGAAAGAACAAGAAGTTGCAAGATTACAAAAAACTGAGCTTGCTCAACAAGAAGTAGATAAAATGAGAGTAGAAATAGAAGCCGAAGCCGATGCAGAAAGAATTAGAAGAGTTGCACAAGGTGAAGCTGATGCGATTTTAGCTAAATATAAAGCTGAGGCTGAAGGGATAAGAAAAGTACTCGATGCGAAAGCAGAGGGTTATAGAAATTTCATCTCTACTGTTGGAGAAGACAAACAACTTGTTCCTACTCTATTAATGGTAGAGCAGATGCCTCAACTTGTAGAACAACAAGTAAAAGCAGTCTCAGACTTAAAAATAGACAAAGTTACTGTTTGGGATGGCGGTAGTGAAAAAGGAAGCTCAACTGCTAATTTCATGAGAGGATTAATTGGCTCTTTACCACCTGTGCATGACTTAGCTAAGCATGCTGGAGTTCAACTTCCACAATTTCTTGGAGAGGTTCAAGCAGAAGAAAAATTGAAAAATAAAATCGAAAATAACAAAAAGCCACAAAAATAGCAGGGCAATTAGGAGTAGCTTACTTTAATTCTAACTCTTTGCTTACTTTTGGTAAATTTTGCTTGATGAATTCTCGTAACTCTTGGCAATTTTCAGATGATTTTATCTCAGTTAAATATTCCTCTACTCTTAGTGGATTATCCCCTCTAAGTTCTTCATATCCATTTCTTAATACTAAATCTTCTGAGAACTTAAACTCTTCAATAGCAATAGAGCAAAGCTCATCAACCACTTGCTGATAACCGGACTGCTCGTAAAATCTACTATCTTCTTCTTTTAAAATCTTAGCCATTCCAACAACACCAATAGCTAATTCAACTACTGAAGCACTTGTGTCATGCCCACTTGCTTTATCAATATTATCATCTAGACTATCCATCCCCTTTACAAAGATCTTATATGCTTGCAATCTCGCCTTTGCTGGATCATTCGAAAGCTCTAAGCCATTCTCTACTAAGGCATCCATAGTCTCTCTTGCGACTCTATTACCAACGATACAAGCATTTAACTCTTCAAGTAAAAACCCTGCCTTATGCTTTTTAGCTGTAAACAAAGGGCTATCTGCATAGGCCTTAAATGATTTGCTCATTGAATCTTTCATCGGATACTCTCTAATTACTTTATCCAAAAATAACTCGCCACCAACAAAGGCTGGTGGATGTTCACATACCATTCCTATTTTCTTACTTGGCAAAATAATAGCAAAAGAACGATTATGCTTTGCCTCCATAGTAGTCCCATCCTCATTGAATGTGACCCCTACTCTATTTAATTCATTGTAATCTGAAACCTTACTAGCTATCCCGTGCAAGGTCTCATGAGCAGTAGTGCTAAGGTTAGCTCTATAATCATGACCAGTTGGTAAGGTCATGCTCATTATGTCCAAAAAAGTTTTAGAATACTGACTTGGATTTAACTCTGATAACTCACTTGATAAATTTAACTTTGCTCTATCAAAATAAATAGGATGATTCCCTTTTATATCTTTTAATGCCACTCCACCGCTTGCTAATAAATCGAACTCTTTAAATCTTTCAATTGGTTTAGGTAAATCAATAGACTCTTGCCAACTATCATCTTGTTTAATATTAAAAACAACTTCTTTACCTAATGAAGGAATAGTTAAAGTAACTTTGCCTTGAAAATTCTTCTCCGGTTGGAAACTATATGTTTTAAAACCATTTCCATTATCTGTAACTTTAACCTTTCCCCATCCGTTATAAGAGCGCTCTCCGGCTAATTCTTTTTGAGTTAGAATAATACCATCACCTTGCTCGTTCTTGATTGAAAGTTTAACCTCACTCAAATCGACTAAATCAGTTCGAATATAAGGAAGCTTACCCTTTTCGACATAACATCCGTATTTAAAACGATTTTTAACACAAGTAATCATCTTCCTCGAAGGCAAGTCTCTTCTAAGCACCTTTCTAAAAAGATTTCTAATAGGTTGCCTTTTTCGCGGCAAACGAGCTTCCGATTCTTGCTCTTGAGCAAGCTGATTAATCTGTGGTCCTTTAGCAAACATTCCATCTTATGTTATCAGATGAAACGGCAGATAAGTTGCATAAAGCAAGAGGCCTTAACTGTATTATTCTATTAGCATTTACTGGAAGTTAATCTGATTTAGTTGTTTTAATAACTAGTTTAGCTGATTAAGCTTTACTTTATAAAGCTTTAAAACAGTTCCCTCAGGAGTAGCAGTCTCTAAATAAGAAAATGGCTTTTCACCTGGCTCCCAATAAAAATTAACTTCAATTTCTTTTCCTGCTGCTATTTGCTTACTATCATCAGAAATAGTTTCTCTAAAAGCGACCTTGTCATTAACAGTCGCAACCAATAAAGCACTCCATTCCTTTACAAGCTGTTTTGTATTATTTTTTAATTTCAACTTTAAATAGACTCTTTTCTCAGGTAGGCCTTCTTCAACTATTCTTGTGCTATAAGTTTCAACAGTTAAATCTTTTGAAGGAACAACTACCCCTGTAGTTTTAGTACTCTTTTTTATTTTCCCCGCTAGACCATCTTTTTTAACCCAAGCTTTAATACTAACCAAAGCCCAATCACCATCTTCCTTTACTACTTCTACTGGTGAGTTAATGTAAACCTCACCCATTTTTCCACCTCGTGGACTCCTTGTCATAGTGATCGAAGGCTTTTTAACGATCAATTTAGAGCTTTTATTAGATTCCTGTGCTATGGAATTATTAAAAAAGATAGTTAATATAAGTATAGTAGTGAAAAAAATTGAGTGAAAAATTTTTGTCATATTAATTATTTTCATTAAAAATTTAAAATAAAAAAGTTAAAGTAAAAAAACACATATAAGCAGTGAATTATCATAAAAAAAATATCCACTTAGATTGCATTCAAACAAATCCTATAGGTATTTGGCAAGCTAATAAGCAAGTATATTATTTTTTTGAGTCTAAATACACATTTTATCTAACCAGGAATGAAGTAAAGGTATTAGAAGGTCAAAAAGAGCTTCATAAATTTACATTTAAAAATGACTTTTTAAAAAACAATTTATCTTACTGCATTCAAAACTGCCTTGAACTACTAAAAATTGATAGAGCCTTAATGTTTGGTTTCATCTCATATGATTACGCTAGACATATTGAGGATATAAAAAACTTTAAATATACCGAAGAGTTTCCAGACTATTATTTTATGATACCTAACCTTTATGCAAAAAAGGATTTAGAGACTGATAAAGTGCAAATTTTCGACCTTGAAGACAGAAGTGATTACAGCTTCCTAGAAAAACAAAAAAGGGAACAAAAAGAAAAATCAGGAATAAACTTAGATTATAAAACAACACAATTTAAATTAAAAAAGGATCAAAAAAACTTCTGCAAGATAACTGAGCAAGCAAAAGAATACATTCGTGAAGGAGATATTTTTCAAGCCGTTCTATCTAATGAGATCGAGTTTAAAAACAAAACTCCTGCTCTTAATCTCCACAACACACTTATAGATCGAAATCCTAGTGCATATCATTTCTTAATTAATTTTTTAGATAAACACTTAGTCGGTGCATCACCTGAGACAATGCTAGAATATAATTCTGCTGATAGAAAATTAACAATGAGATTAGTTGCGGGCACCTATCCAAAAGAATCTAATGATTTCAAATCCGATCCTAACTCTCTTTTAAAAGACGAAAAAGAACTAGCAGAACATATGATGTTAGTAGACCACTGTAGAAACGACATTGGCAAACATGCAAAAATTTCAAGTGTGGAGGTAACTGAACTTTTAAAGCTAGTTTCTTTAAACGATATTTATCATTTAGTCTCTATGGTAAACGCTGAATTAAAAGAAAATAAAAACTGCTTTGACGCATTAGAGGCTTGTTTTCCAATCGCTACACTAACTGGCACTCCAAAAATAAGAGCAATGGAAATAATTAGCGAATTAGAGGATAGTCCTAGAAAACTTTTTGGAGGAGCAGTTGGAATTATTGAGACATCAAAAGACTTAAAAGAACAAAAATTAGATTTAGCTGTTATTATACGCTCTGCACTACTAACAAATGAGACAAGCTATATAAACGCAGGTGCGGGGATTGTTTCAGACTCTGATGCGAATAGAGAGTTTCATGAATGTTTATGGAAAGCTAAAGCTTTAAGAGAAATTCTCCTTGATGAGAAGAGAAAGCAAGAAGATAGCGAGTAGTAATATTAAAAGAGTGACATTAAAAGTATGATATTAATTATTGATAACTATGACTCTTTTACATACAACCTTTTTCAATACGCAAGTGAAGTAAGCTCTGATATTGATAAAAATTCTGAAGTAATAGTAAAAAGAAACGACTGCATTTCAATACAAGAAATAAAAGAGATTAACCCCAGCCATATCATAATCTCCCCTGGCTCCTGCACTCCTAAACAGACTGGAATCTGCAAAGAACTAATAGAACAATTACATCCTACCTATCCAATACTAGGTGTTTGCCTAGGTCACCAAACAATTGCAGAAGTTTTTGGAGCTAAGGTAGTAAAAGCTAGAAGACAAATGCATGGTAAAACCTCAAACATTATTCATGACAAGCAAGATATTTTTGAGAACTGCCAAGACTTACTCTCCATTGCAAGATATCACTCTTTAATAGTTAAAAATTTACCTAGCGAACTTTACATAAGAGCAAAGACTAAAAATGATGAAATAATGGCAATTTCACATAAAAAACACCCTCATATCATCGGTATACAGTTCCACCCTGAATCAATTTTGACAAAATCTGGAAAAGAGATACTTAAAAGCTTTGTAAAAAGAAAGAAACAAGACTTCTATGGCAATAATACTACTCTCAGGTGGCCTTGATTCCACAACAGTTCTTGCATACGCAAAACAAAAAGGCTTTGAGCTAAATGCTCTGTCTTTTGACTATGGGCAAAAAAATAGATTTGAATTTATAGCAGCAAAAAAAATAGCTGAACAATACCAGGTAAAATCTCACCACATTTCAAAAATAGACTTAAAACAAATAGGTGGCTCATCATTAACTAGCAATCTTAAAGTTGACAAGAATCGTAATATTGAACAAATAGGCAACGACATTCCAAAAACATACGTCCCTGCAAGAAATACTATTTTTCTTAGCTATGCCTTAGCATGGTGTGAAGTTTTAAATTGCACTGACATCTTTATTGGTGCAAATCAATTAGATTTTAGTGGCTACCCTGATTGTAGGCCAGAGTACTTTCAAGCGTTTGAAAAAATGGCTAACTTAGCCACAAAAATTGGAACTGAAGGCAGGGACATAAAAACTCACACCCCACTAATCGATTTAAATAAAAAACAAATTATTGAATTAGGAATAAAATTAGGTGTTGATTACTCCCAAACAATTAGTTGTTACGACCCTACACCAGAGGGAAAAGCTTGCAAAGAATGCGATGCTTGTATCCTAAGAGCAAAAGGCTTTAGTGAAGCTGGCATTAAGGATCCTGCTATATAATATGTCTTATACTGTTAAAGAAATTTTCTACTCAATTCAAGGTGAAGGACATAACCTTGGAAAACCAGCAGTTTTTTGCAGATTTTCAAAGTGTAACCTTTGGTCTGGACATGAAAAAGACAGAGAAAAAGCAATTTGTAAATTTTGTGATACTGATTTTATAGGTGGTAGCGTTTATGAGGATGAAAAAGAATTAGCTCATGAAATCAACAAAACTTTTACAGGCAAAGAAAATAAATTCGTTATCCTAACAGGTGGCGAGCCAATGCTTCAAGTTGACAACAAACTTATCAATGAACTTAAATCAAATGATTTCACCATAGCAATTGAAACAAATGGAACGCTTGATGTTCCTAGAGAAATAGATTGGATAACTGTAAGCCCAAAACTAAATGCGAAGTTCATACAAAAATCAGGTAACGAATTAAAAGTAGTTTACCCTCAAGACTTTGATTTAAAAGAATTAGAAAATTTAGATTTTAAGCATTTTTATCTTTCACCAATGATTACTAGTGATGATTTTAAGAATAAAGAGAATATTGATTTAGTTGTTAAATATTGTCTTAAAAATCCTCTATGGAAAATGACTTACCAATGTCACAAGATTTGGGAAGTGAGGTGAGTTTAAAAACTCTCACAGAGTTCATTCTTCTGCTAACTTCAAGCCTAAATCAGGAACCCCTCTCATCTCAACTAATTTAATCTTAGCTTGAACTTCCTTAATTTTTTCTGGCAATTCAAGTTTAGCGCTCTTAGATATTTTCTTAACTATTTCTAATGCATGTTTTTTTGAATCTAGGGTAGAGACCTCATGTAAAGCAAAGACCAAAAGAGGCTCAACATAACGTTTATCATCTGTTGTAATATCATCAATTCCTTTTAGAATCTCTGCTTGCTCTTGCTCATTTGACCTAGCTAGCCTTCTTAAAAAAGCAACACCAACTTCATTATCCTTATAAAACCTAAGTGCTGAAATAACTTCTAATGAAAAATTAGGATTAGGTAATAATTCAATTAACTTTGGCTTAGCCTTTTCAGATTTCATTTTTGCCAGCATATGAATAGAATTCAATCTCAAGGACCAATCTTGACTCTCAATTTCTGCGACCAATAAATCTTCTAAATCAGGGTCTTTAAAATAATTAAGTAAATTAAGTATTTGCATATCTTTTTTTTCTGCAAAGATCTCTTTAGCGAAAGTAGTAATTTCGCCTTTTCTTCCTGCTATCGTCTTATAAATTAGCTCTTTTACGCTAGCATTTGCTGATTTTAAGCAAGTACAAAGCTCATTTACATAAGCTTTTTTATCTTCAAAAACATCAAAGATTTTAAAACTCTGAATTCTAACATTTTCATTATTTGACGCTAAGGCTTCAATACAGGCATGCAATGATTTCTCTGGTTTAGCTTTAATTATTCTTAGAATTCCTTGTTTAATTAAGCCTTGAATCATCTGAGATTCTAAAGGTAATCTTTCTAACAATAAAGCTAGATCTGTAAACTTCTCAGAATTAGCAAGCACAGATAAAACTTTCCCTCTTAACTTTTCATCTTCAGACCTAGCAATTAACTTAAGACTTGGAATAAATTTTTGATGACAGTCTTTTAAAATCTTCTCAACTATTATGTTTTGTATTTCTTGTTCAGGATCGTTTAAAAAAATACTTACCAACTCTTTTTTCTCAAACCAATTATCATTCGCTACTAAAGCATTAAGAGCTTGCTTTCTAACTGCAACATCATTGCTATTGGCTTTTTTTGCAATTTCTTGCTCCATCATTAAGCCTTATTTTCTATTATGTCTATAAATGCAGAGTTAGTTCTTTTTAAGCTTTCAGTTGTTTTCGTAAAAAGACTCTCAAACTGATCAATATCACTCGAATTTAAAACCATACTAACAGAATAGCTAAAAGCCAGCTCACTATCTCCAGTTTTTACATTATCAGAAACTAACAACGTAAATTGACTTCTTCTAACATCCATATGCATATTTTTTAACTCACTTAGTACTGGATTTTCCGCTAAGTTATCTTCAACAAATAAAGCTAATAGTGGGAAAGCCTTGTAATTAATTGTTTGTATTATAGCATATGGATCATTAGAGCTTTTTAAAGTATATCCTGAATTTGCAATTATTTGAGTTAATTTACTAGGCTCCTCTCCTGAAAAATAAACAAGTGCATCTGCAGTGAGCAAATCATCTATAATCTTTGGGTCTATTTCTTTTTTTTGTATCTTTTGAATTACTTCTTTAGGCTCTTCTTTCTCTTCCTGCTCAAGCTTTACTATCTCTACTCTAACTTGCTTATCTGAAGTTAGTTCTACTAAAAATTCATAATCTTCATTTTTATATTCTATCTTCTTACCCCAACCAATTCCTTTTAAGTCTTCTGCAGGAATTGATGCTTTCATTAAACCAAGTAATTCTTTGGTGCTTAATAAGTCTCTAATCTCTGTGTTGTTTCCCGCTACTACTCCAAAAACAGGAGTGTCTGATATAAAAACTATTTTTTCAAAATGCTTGTTATTTTCATTATTATAAATATCTTGAAATTTTTTCATTTAAGCCTCTACTTCAGATTGCATTTTAAGCTCTGGCATTCCATTGTCTTCTACAATTCCTCTTTCCTGCTTAATGCGATCTATTGCTCTTAGAACAATTGGTTTTTTTGAGGCATATGCAAGAGCGCTTTCTTCAGTGATCAATCCATCGGAATACAATCCTTCAATTACCTGGTCATGAGTTTGCCATCCACGAGGCCCACCTTGAGAAGTCGCATCGTAAAATGTTTTTTCTTCAGTTTCACCGTTTACAATTAAATCTCTAATTCTTAAATTTACACCCATTATTTCCTGACAGGCTGCCCTGCCTCCACCTACTTTTGGTAGCAATCTTTGACTAACTACAAATCTTAAACATTCAGCTAGTTTTGCTCTAATTTGTTCTTCTTCATCTTTGTCATACATACTAACGATTCTGTTAATAGTTTGACCTGCATCAATTGAGTGCAAAGTAGAAAGAACTAAATGTCCAGTACTTGCTGCACAAAGACCTAGCTCTACTGTTTGCTTATCTCTCATTTCCCCTATTAGTATTACCTTAGGAGCTTCTCTAAGGGCTGCTTTTAAACTTGAAGGAAAAGTATCAAAATCGATTCCTAATTCTCTTTGATTAAAAGTTGCTTTTTTATGAGGATGAACAAATTCAATTGGATCTTCAATTGTTAAGATATGAACTGCCCTAGTTTCATTCATTTCATTTAGAAGAGCTGCAAGTGTAGTAGACTTACCGCTTCCTGTAGCTCCAGTAACAAGAATCAAACCATTTTTCTCAGCTGCCATTGTTTTAAACACAGTTGGCAATTTTAAATCATCTAGACTTAGAATATTCGTCTCTAACTTTCTTAAAACCATGCTGTATTTTTTTCTTTGTTGAAAAATATTTACTCTGAATCTACACTCACCTGGGATCTCGTAAGCACAATCACATGAGCCAGTTTTAACTAAAGTTTTCATTAACTCTCTATTACCACCCATAAGAGTAAGAGCTATCATCTCTGTTTGATAAGGCGTTAAAACTCCCAGTTCTGGATCTAACTCTACTGGGCTTAGCTTACCATCTACCTCAACTTGGCAAGGCCTACCACAAACAAAAAATAGATCACTAACCCCCTTATTAGAGCGTAGCATTGAAGTTAAAACTTTATCTAAATGTCTTCTACTAATCATAACATTAATGCGTCAGGTGGTTCTTTCAATCTATCTGCAAAACGTTTTTTATCTATTGATTTCTCATAAGCTTCTTCAATACTAATCCAACCTTCAGCAAGTTTTTCTTCAATTGCATCATCAAGAGTTCTACAACCTAATTTCTTCTGAGTCTGCATTACACCTAGTAATTGGTGCGTTTTACCAGTTCTGATTAAGTTACTAATTGCTGAATTTACAGCTAATATTTCTAAACATGCGCATCTACCTGGCTTATCAATTCTTTTAAATAAGTTCTGAGCAATTACTCCCTTTAGCGACTCTGCAAGAGTAACTCGAATTCTTTCCTGCTGAGAGGCAGGAAAAACTTCAACTAGTCTATCAACTGTTTGCATTGCACTCATAGTGTGTAAAGTCCCAAAAACTAAATGACCGGTTGCTGCTGCTTCCACTGCTAATTCAATAGTTTCTAAGTCTCTTAATTCCCCAACTAAAATAATATCAGGATCTTCTCTTAACGCTCCTTTTAAAGCATTATGAAAAGAGCGAGTATGAGTTCCTACTTCTCTATGGTTTACTAGACATTTTCGACTTTTATGTACGAATTCTACTGGGTCTTCTAGTGTAAGAATATGGTCGTTACGATTTTTATTAGCATAATCAATCATTGCCGCTAATGTAGTGGACTTACCACTACCAGTAGGACCGGTAACTAGAACCATTCCTCTTTTTAACATTGAAAGTTTTAAGCAAATATCAGGCAAACCTAATTGATCTACAGTTAAAATCTGACTCGGTATTTCTCTAAATACCGCAGCTATACCCCATTTCTGATTTAAGAAGTTTGCTCTGTATCTAGCAACACCTGGTAACTCATAAGCAAAATCTAAATCCCATTTCTCTTCAAATGATTTTTGCTTGTCCTCTGGACAAATCTCATAAAGCATTTCTTGAAGAGACTCGTGCTCTAAAACTGGGAATTCTATTCTCTTTAGCTCACCCTTAACTCTTATCATTGGCGGGTTACCTGTAGATAAATGAAGGTCACTACCTCCTTCTTCATTTAACAATCTAAAAAATGCATCTATTTTAGCCACTTATCTTAAATCCTATTACGTTGTATAGTTTTGATGCCAAAAGCAGACTGGAAGTCTCAAAAAAACCTAATAAGAACAGTTAATTACTCAAGTTTAAGTTATTCTCAGTTCCTTCCGTTATATAAATTATGGAATGTAATAGATGCAATTTTCAAGTAGATACTTCAGATACAAGATGCTCAAGATGCGACTTCGAACTACCTGAGATAAAAAAAAGTTTTTTGGATAAACTAAATTTTTTCAATAGAGGAAAAAAAGAAGAAAATGTTCAAAAATTTGATAACATTACAGATGCCATTTCAGTAAAAGCTAGTTTAAAAGAATCCATTAAAGAAATTTCTGGCACTCATAAGGCTGTAACTGAAGATCTTATTGCTGAAGAAATAATAGCTAAAGATACAGTAAATAAAGCTAATCAAGCAGTAGAGGAAGAAATAATAGCGACAGAATCAAACACAAAAAATATAGAAGCACATATTGAGACAATGCAGGATCACACTGAGCAAGTAAAATCATTACTAGATGAGTTAGCAGGAGCTGAAATAACAGAAGTTGAAACAACTCAAGTAGTAGAGCCAGTAAAAAATAGTATAGAAAAAGATCTTAATGAGCCAGAATCAATTGAGATAGAAACAAAAGAGTCTAAGACTAGCGAAACTCTTGATCAGTCTGAGATAAATGACTTAACAGAATCATTAGAAGACTTAATCAACTCAGTTCCAGAAGTTCAAGTAAAAAAAGAGACAGAAACAATAGAAGAAGCTCTTTTAGGAGCAGAAAAAGAAGAGACAGAGCAAGTTAATACTGCACAAAATGTTAAAGTAGAAACAACTAAATTAAATGAATCAGCTAAAGAGCAAATTAGCGAGACTAGCGAAGAAACTCAAGCTTACGAACTCAACATGGATGAAGAATTAGACTTAGATTCATTATTAAAAGAATTCGAATAAACTTAAGTAAAAGTATTACACTGCTCTAAACTCTGAGCCTTAAAACCACGTATAAACCATTCCTTTCTTTGCTCAGATGTTCCATGAGTAAAAGAATCTGGATTAATCCTTCTCCCAGCTGAACGCATGATATGGTCATCTCCAACAGATGCAGCAGCACTTAAACCTTCCTCGACATCTCCTCTTTCAAGCATTCCAGAATTAGCAGCCCAAGCTCCTGCATAACAATCAGCCTGAAGCTCCATTCTTACCTGCACAGCATTACCTTCTGTTTTTGAAGCTCTAGCTTGCAGTTGTCTTACTTTTGTAGATAAGCCTAAAAGAGTTTGAACATGATGCCCAACCTCATGAGCCACAACATAGGCTGCAGCAAAATCTCCTTTTGCCCCTAGTTTCTTAAGCTCATGAAAAAAAGATAAATCAATATATAATTTATTATCTCCCGGACAATAGAATGGCCCAGAAGCTGCAGATGTGTAACCACAAGCAGAACTTACAGAGTCATTAAAAAGCACCAACTTAGGATCTGAATAACGACCCTTCATCATTTTTTGCCAAAAATCCTCAGTACTAGCCAGAACCACAGAAACAAACTGCTTTGCTTCCTCTCCTACACCCTCAATATTTCCATGATCAAACTTCCCAGATTGAGCACCAGCTCGAGAAGCACTTGATGACATCCCTGGATTCAAATTCACATACCCAGCTCTATTAAGACTAGAAAAAGTACTAAGTGGATCTCCACCTAAAAGATAAGTTCCAACCATCAACAAAGCAACAGTCCCAATCCCAAAACCAGCACGGCGAACTCTCTTACCTCTTACATCTTCAATATTTCGACTTTCTCTCTGCCCTCTCCAGCGCATAGCCCTTCTCTCCAAAAAAAATTGATTTTTAAAAATTATGTATTAAATAGATTCTAGCCTAAGGAGGCTTATTTAAGCTAAGCGGATTTTAAATTAAAATTTTTCAAAAAAATAAATAGAAAATTTCAATTTAACCTCGGAGTTTGGCTCAACTTGTTTGAGACACGAGAATGAGCTTAGCTTAGATAAGCTTACTTAAGCGGTGGTAACGTTAAAACCGCAATCTACATAGTGAATCTCACCAGTAACAGCCGTAGACATATCACTAAGCAAATAAACACCCGACTGCCCAACATCTTCTATAGAAACTAGTTTTCTCAAAGGCGCTCTAACTTCAAAAGCATTTACCAATTGTTTAAAATCTGAAATCCCCGAAGCAGCTAAAGTTCTAATTGGCCCAGCTGAAATAGCATTAACTCGAATACCCTGCTCTCCTAAATCAGCAGCAAGCTCTCTAACACAAGCTTCAAGTGCAGCTTTAGCTACTCCCATAACTCTATAATGAGGAACAACTTGTCTAGCCCCTAGGTAAGATAAAGTAATAATACTTCCACCTGGTTTCATTATCTGCTTAGCTCTCTGAGCAACTGCAACTAGAGAATAAGCACTAATATCCATTGCTAGTGAAAAACCAGCACGTGAAGTATCACTAAAGCCTTGTTTTAAATCATCACCATTAGCAAAGGCAACACTATGAACTATAAAATCTAACTCGCCCCAATGTTCTTTAACTGTGGCAAATACATTATCTATATCTTCGTCTTTTTGAACATCACAAGGAATGATTAAATTAGAGCCAACTTTTTCAGCTAGTGGTCTAACTCTCTTTTCAAGCGCTTCATTAAGGTAGGTAAAAGCTAGGTCTGCACCTTGCTTTTTAGCAGCTTCAGCAATACCCCAGGCAATACTTCTGTTATTAGCTACACCAATAACAAGACCTTTCTTCCCTTGAAGTATACTCATAACTTATTCGCTCTTTTCAGTTTCCTTAGTCTCTGCCTTTTCAGCTTTAGGCTTTTCAGTTTTTTCAGCAGGAGCTTTTTCAGCATCAGCTTTTTTCTCTACTTTCTTAGCTTCTGCAGGTGCATCTGCTTTCTTTTCAGCAGTTTCATCTTTAGCTACTTCTTTCTTTTCTGTTTTCCTCTCAGTAGCTTTCTCTTCAGTTCTAGCAACTTTTCTTTTCTTTCTCTTTTTCTCTTTTGCTTGAACTTCAGCTTCTACGAATTGAATAATTGCCATTTGAGCATTATCGCCGTCTCTTTTACCAGAACGTAAAACTCTTGTGTAACCACCATTTCTTTCAGAATACATTGGAGCTAACTCAGTAAAAAGCTTATGAACCGCAGTCCATTTTTGAGCATTACCAGTTTTATTTTTATTAATCGGTCTTAAAAAAGCCATTGCCTGTCTTCTTGCATGCAAAGAGTCTTTCTTACCAAGAGTGATTAATTTATCAGCTACTCTTTTTAATTGTTTTGCTCTAGCTATTGTTGTTTCAATAGTTCCGTGAAGAACTAACGAAGTAGCTAAGTTTCTTAACATCCCGTGACGATGTGAAGAATCTCTATTTAATTTACCTAATCCTTTTTTATGTCTCATGACTAATCTGGAACTCCTCCTGCAGCCTCGCTAAGTCTATCCAACTCTTTTCTATCAGGATAGCCTTCGACTTTCATTCCTAAATGTAAACCCATCTCACCTAGTAGTTCTTTAATCTCGTTTAGAGACTTTCTACCAAAGTTTTTAGTTCTAAGCATTTCAGCTTCTGAGCGAATAACTAGCTCACCAATATATTTAATATCAGCATTTTCTAAACAGTTAGAAGATCTAACACTCAACTCAAGCTCATCTAATCTTCTTAGTAAGTGCTCATTTATCTTAGGACCTTCGTTCTCTTCTTCAGCGCTTTCTGTTGCACCTACTGCTTCTAAGCTATCTAGCTCAGCTTCATCAAAACCAGTAAATACTGTTAACTGATCTCTTAGAATAAAAGCTGCACTCTTAATTGCATCTTCAGGGCTAATACTTCCATCAGTCCAAACTTCCAGTGAAAGTTTATCAAAATCTGTTTTTTGACCAACTCTAGCATTAGTTACTGTGTGATTAACTTTTCTAACTGGAGAGTAAATTGCATCTAAAAAGATAGTTCCAACAGGAGCAGAGTCTTGTTTGTGGTTCTCAGAAACCGAGTAACCTTTACCTTTAGTAATGTCTAACTCCATATGAAGCTCTCCATCTTCAGAAACAGTAGCAATGTGCTGATTTGGACTTACAATCACAACACTCGGGTCACCTTGAATATCAGAAGCTTTAACTTCTCCTGGGCCTTTAAAGTCTATTCTTAAAGTAGCTTGGTCTTTCTCGCCTAAGTCTAGAATAATATCTTTAAGATTGATTATTATTTCAGTAACATCTTCAACGATTCCTGGAATAGTTGAGAACTCATGTTTAACACCTTCGATTCTTACAGAAGTAATCGCAGCACCTTGCAAAGAAGATAGCAAAATTCTTCTTAAACCATTTCCGATTGTAGTTCCGTAACCTCTTTCAAGAGGGCTAGCTACGAACTTACCGTAACGCTCAGTTTGCAACTGCTCTACATCAAATTCTATTCTTTTTGGCTTAACGAAATCTTTAATTATATTTCTTGTTAATTGCATATCTTCCTCTTAAATATTCTTTTATCTTTTTTTTTAAACTAAATTCTTTTAAACCAACCTTAAACTCTACGCTTTTTCTTCGGTCTACATCCATTATGTGGAATTGGAGTAGTATCAACGATAGAAGAAACATTTATTCCCGCAGCTTGAATTGCTCTAAGCGCAGACTCTCTTCCAGAACCTGGTCCTTTAAGACAAACTTTTGCAGATCTCATTCCGTGACTAACTGCTATCTCAGCTGCTTTTTGAGCAGTTACTTGAGATGCGAAAGGAGTAGATTTCCTAGAGCCTTTAAAGCCATGACAACCAGAGCTTGACCAAGAAACTACATCACCAGCTAAGTCTGTAATAGTAACAATAGTGTTATTAAAACTCGCTTGAATGTAACATATCCCTGACGGGATATTTTTAGTTTTTTTCTTTTTTGAAGATTCAGATTTTGCCATAATTTTTTAACTTTTTTTTAGCTTAGTTTTTCTTATTAAATTAATTATTTCTTAGTTGCCTTTTTCTTACCAGCAACCTGTCTACCTTTTGGTCCCTTTCTAGTTCTAGCATTCGTGCTAGTTCTTTGACCTCTTACTGGAAGTCCTCTTCTATGCCTAAGACCTCTGTAAGATCCTAAGTCCATCAAACGTTTAATGTTTGAATTTACTTGCCTTCTTAGATCACCTTCAACAGCATAATTTGCTTCGATGTGTTTACGAATTTGACCGACTTGATCCTCGGTTAATTTTTCAGTTCTAGTGCCGGGTTCAATATTCATTTGCTTAAGAACTTCTTTAGACCTAGCTGGTCCTATCCCTGCAATATATGTGAGGGCAATTTCAACCCTTTTATTTCTTGGTAAATCTACCCCTGCAATACGAGCCATCTTAATTAATCCTGTAATTAATCCTAAAAATTAGAAGCACAGTAATAGCCTCAAAAGGGTAATAAAATCAAATATATTAGCAAAAAAAGTTATTTTTTTTTCTAAGCAAGAAAGCCTGAAAAACAATCAATTATTCACTACTAAATTAATAGCCTTTTTATGGCTCTAAATTCTTTCTAGCCTTGTCTTTGTTTATGCTTAGGGTTGCGACTACAAAGCACATAAATCTTACCTTTACGCCTAACCACACGGCAATAATCACACATTTTTTTAACTGAAGATCTCACCTTCATAACTTTTCTCCTTAAGGTCTACTTAAAACTCTTGGGCCATTAGCTGTAATAGCCACTGTATGCTCAAAGTGGGCGGCAAGGCTACCATCTACAGTAGATGCTGTCCAACCGTCCTGCTCAATTTTAGCATTATATTTACCAGCTGTTATCATTGGCTCTATCGCTAAAACCATCCCAGCCTTTAATACCCTACCTTGAGCTGCTTTACCATAGTTAGGAATTTGAGGCGGTTCATGCATTTTCCTACCTATTCCATGTCCTACAAACTCTCTTACAACTCCGAAGCCTTCTTTCTCTACTCTAGTTTGAACAGCATTTGAAATATCACCTATCCTGTTCTTAACTCTGCATTGTTTAATCGCTAGCTCTAAAGATTCCTCAGTAACATCGAGTAGTTTTTTTGCTTCCTCGCTAATTTCTCCTACTGGATAAGTCCTAGCAGCATCCCCGTAAAAATCTTCAAAACAACATCCAAAGTCCACACTAAGAATATCACCTGATTCTAACTTCCTGTTATTAGGAACTCCGTGAACAATTTCATGATTAACAGATGCACAGATTACGCCAGGAAATGGCCCCACATTTGGATTAGGTGAAGGATAATTTAAAAAAGCAGGACTTGCCCCAAGAGACTCGCATTTTTCTTTAGCGATTCTATCTAGGTCTATAGTTGTAACTCCAGGTAAAATATTTTCATTAAGCTCTTTATGAACCTCGAAGACAATCATGTTTGCTTTACGCATGATTTCTATTTCTTCGTTAGATTTTAAGGTAATAGACAAAATTCTTACTGACTAAGGTTTTTACTTAGTTCTTGCTCTAATTTCTTTGAAACTTCTTCAACACTAGGCTTAGCATCAATAATAATAAGTTTTGAAAGTTCCTTATAATACTTAACTAAAGGCTCTGTTTGATTTTTATATACTTTGATTCTTTCAAAACGAGTATCAACAGAATCATCAGCTCTGCCTTCTTTCGCCGCTCTTTCAGACATTCTATTTAAAACTTCTTGTTCAGGAATTTCAAAATATACTGCTGCGTTTACTCCCTTTTCGCCTAAAATTTGGTCTAGAGCACTTGCTTGAGCAATAGTTCTTGGAAAGCCATCTAGAATATAACCATTTTCACAGTCTTTATTATCAACCCTGTCTTGAATTAGAGCTATCATCATCTGATCTCCTACTAACTGGCCAGACTCTATTGTTTCTTTAACTTTTCTTCCTAGCTCTGTTCCAGAGTGAACAGCAGATCTTAACATGTCACCCGTACTAATATGAGCAATGTCGTTTTTCTCTGAATATAGTTTTGCTTGAGTTCCTTTTCCAGCTCCTGGTAGGCCTAAAAAAACTATAATCTGCTTCATGTTATCGCCTAATTAAAGATACTTTCTGTCCTTTCCCCTTGGACATACCTTTTTTCATGAATTGATCATAATTTCTTGTCACTACATAAGACTGAACTTGATTCAGTGTATCCATAGTAACACCAACTACAATTAAAATTGCAGTTCCACCAAAGAAGTAAGAAAAACCTCCAACTCCAGCACTGGTGTAGAAGTATTGAGGTATTAAACAAATCAATACTAAATAAATAGAGCCCCAAAATGTAAGTCTAGATAAAGTTTTCTCAAGAAAAACTGCAGTGTCCTTACCTGGTCTTACTGAAGGTATGAAACCTCCATTCTTTTTTAAATTCTCAGCAATTTGGTTCGGCTCAAAAATAAGAGCAGTATAGAAATAAGTAAAAAATACAATTAAAATTCCAAAAACTAGATTAAAAACCCAAGAATCTGGAGTAAGAAGTGCTACAAAATCATTTAGCCACTCTACCTGACCTAGCTGAGCAATCGTTGCTGGAAAAAACATAAAAGCTGATGCAAAAATTGGCGGCATTACACTAGCTGAGTTTAACTTTAGAGGCATAAACTGAGTAGAGGCTTGAGACATTGCTTTTCCTCCCCCCATTGCACGCTTTGGATATTGCACTGGAATTCTTCTTTGGCATCTTTCAACATAAACAATAAAAGCTACAGTTGCTATACCGAATACTAAAACTCCTAAAAGCTTAAGAGGCTCAATCTCCCCTGTATTCATTAGGTCAAAAGTTTGCAGTAAAGTTGAAGGCATTCTAGCAATAATACCAGCTGTAATAATTAAACTAGTTCCATTCCCAATACCTTTTTCAGTAATCTGCTCACCAATCCACATAATAAATGCAGTTCCAGCAGCTAAAGTAATTGCTGCTTTGAATCTAAAAAACCAACCAGGACTAGCCACTACCCCTTGGCTCTCTAAACCATAACTAATAACAAAGCCCTGAAACAATGCTAGTACGATAGTAAACCAACGGGTGTACTTAGTTATAATTCTTCTTCCGTGTTGACCTTCTTTTTGTAATTCTTCAAGAGGCTTATAGGTATTAGCTAAAAGCTGCATAATAATAGAAACACTAATGTATGGCATGATGCCTAGTGCAAAAATTGAAAAATTCTCTAGCGCACCACCAGAGAACATATTAACCATTCCGAAAACTGTTCCTTGAGCTTGCTCGAATAAGCTCTTAAATTTTGCAGAATCAATACCCGGAGTAGGAATAAAAATTCCAATCCGATAAATGATTAACATTATAAGTGTATAGGCTGTTCTTTTTTGGAGCTCAGGAATTCTGCTCGCGTCATTAAGACCATTAATGGACATATAAATTCCTTATTGTTTTATAATATTAAGTTCACCGCCTGCTTTCTCAATTGCAGCCTTTGCCGCTTCTGAGGCTGCATGAGCCTGAATCTTAACTTTTTTAGATAACTCACCAACTGCTAAAACTTTAATTCTTGGAGACCTAGACTTAATAAAGCCAGCTTCTTTAATGTTCTCAATTGTTACTTCATCACCAGTAGCAATATTAGAAAGCTGATCTAAATTAATAATACTATAAGTATTTTTACCTAAAGTTCTTTTTCTAGAAGTAAAACCTCTTTTAGGAAGTCTTCTATAAAGTGGCATCTGACCACCTTCAAAGCCAGCCATTAAGCTAAAGCCGGAACGGCCTCTTTGACCCTTTCCACCCTTTCCACAAGTTTTACCTTTTCCTGAACCATCACCAAATCCAACTCTCTTTTTTCTACGAGTTGAACCTTTTTGAGGTGCTAAATTTGAAAGATTTATTGTATCCACTTTTTTTATTCCTTCTTTAAACTGCTAACTACAAACTAAATTACTGCTTATAAATTTCAATTAAATGAGAAACCTTTCTCATCATCCCTCTAATATCAGGGCTATCTTTATGCTCAGCAACTCTTCCGATTTTACCAAGTTTTAAAGATTTTAAAGTACTAATTTGTCCTTTAGTTTGACCAATCTGACTTCTTGTTTGAATTAATTTTATATTCGCCATAACTTTTTCCTAAAATACTGCGACTTAATAAGTCTGATATTCAATATTCTCAATAGTTTTATTTCTTCTACCAGCTACATCTTCTGGAGTCTCTAATTGTAATAAGCCATCAATTAGTGCACCTAGAACATTGTGAGGATTTCTTGAACCATAAGACTTAGTAAGAATATCACTTACTCCTACTAGTTCTAAAATACTTCTAGCTGAGTGCCCTGCAATTACACCTGTTCCTGGAGTTGCTGGCTTAAGAACAACTTTTGCAGAACCAGATCTACCAATAACTTCAAAAGGAATTGTGCTACCAAGCATAGGAACATTAATCATGTTCTTACTCGCAGCTTCCTTACCTTTTCTAATTGCATCAGGAACTTCATTTGCTTTACCAAGACCGTAGCCAACTTGACCTTTACCGTCTCCAACAGCAACTAAAGCTGAGAAACTAAAACGTCTACCACCTTTTACAACTTTTGCTACTCTAGCAATGTGTACTACTTTGTCGTTAAAATCTTCTGAGCTAATTGAACCTGCTCTTCTATGTACTGGTATTTTTGCTTTAGCCATAACTAAACTTTCAAGCCTCCCTCTCTAGCGCCTTCACATACAGCAGCTATTCTTCCATGATAAAGGAATCCATTACGATCAAACACAACAGATTCTATATTTTTTTCTTTTGCTAACTTTGCAATTTGCTCACCTAAAATCTTAGCAGAATCTTTACCGCTTGAAGATGCGCTTCCTGTATCAATACTTTTAGTATTACAGTTTGCTAGCACTTCGCCTTTCTCATCGTTAACGATTTGAGCATAAGTGTATCTAGAACTTCTAAACACACAAAGTCTAGGCTTTGTTTCAGTGCCAAAAATCTTTTTTCTAACTCTGATCTTTCTTTTTAATCTTTTTGCTTTCTTATCCATCTTACCTATACGCCCCTATGCAGTCTTACCTGCTTTACCAGCTTTTCTTCTTACATACTCATTTCTATATCTCACACCCTTACCTTTATAAGGCTCTGGTGGTCTAAGACTTCTAATCTGAGCGGCTACTTGACCAACTAACTGTTTGTTAGCACTTTCTAATTTAATAAAAGTATCTTTACCTTCTTTTACCATTGAAGCTTTAACTCCATCTGGCACCATGAAATCAATTGGGTGAGAATATCCTAAATTTAGAACAATCTTATTTCCAGAGATATCAGCTTTATAACCAACACCAATTAGATTTAATTCTTTTACAAATCCAACAGATACTCCTTCAACCATGTTATTTACCAAAGCTCTTTCCATTCCGTGAAAAGCTTTAGCTGGTTTAGAATCATCTTTTCTCTCTAAGATAAGATTACCTGCATCTTCCTTAATTTGAATTTCTTCTCTAAGTTCTCTTTCTAACTTACCTTTAGGTCCTTCAACTTTTAGTAGCTGACCTGAGATAATAGCTTTAACACCTTGTGGGATAGCTACCGGTAATTTTCCAATTCTAGACATAATTAAATTCCTATTAAACTCTTCTTTTTAGAAGACCTTACAAATAAGTTCTCCACCTAAACCCTGCTCTCTAGCCTGAGTATCACTAAGCATTCCTTTTGAAGTAGAAACTACAAATATTCCTAAACCACCTTTGTTTTTTGGAATATCAGTTTTACCAACATAAGTTCTTCTGCCTGGTCTACTTACTCTTTGAATTTCTTTAATCGCAGGTCCGCCTCTTTTGTCGTATCTTAACTGAATTTTAAATGACTTTTTATTATTGCCATCATCAATTTCTTCAAAGCCAGCGATGTAACCTTCATTTTCAAAGATTTTTAAAACAGACTTTTTTGCATTAGAAGCAGAAACAAAAGTAGACAAATGGTTTGAGCCATGAGCGTTTCTGATTCTTGTAAGCATGTCTCCAATTTGGTCAGTTAACATAATTTTTACCTATTTACGCAGCATTACTTACGAAGTGGGAAACCTAGTTTTTCTAATAAAAACTTTGCTTCTTCATTCGTATTTGCTGTTGTTACAAAAGTAGCATTAAAGCCACGCGATTTATCACTTTCTATTTCTGGAAAAATGTTCTGCTCACTGATTCCAAAAGTATAATTACCTCTGCCATCAAAAGCTTTTTTAGGAATACCCCTAAAGTCTCTAACTCTTGGTAGTGCAACTGTAATTAGTCTATCAATAAACTCATACATTTTAGTATCTCTTAGAGTCACACTTGCACCAATTGCAACACCTTCTCTAAGCTTAAAATTTGCTATAGATTTTTTAGCTTTTCTTACTATTGCTTTCTGTCCAGCAATTCTAGTTAAATCTGCTAATACCTCATCAGCTATCTTAGAGTTTTGAACACCCTCTCTACCAAAGCCCGAATTAAGAACAACTTTAGTTATTTTTGGAACTTGGTGAGGATTTTTATATCCAAACTTTTCTTTTAACTGAGGAACTACCTCTTGCTGATACCTATCTTTAATTCTAGTCGTATTAGACATCTTAACTCTCTATTTGTTGAAATTCTTTACTCTCAGGGTTTATAAATCCTCTAACTTTTTTCCCGTCTTCTAACTTTTTATACTTTAGTCTTACAGGCTTTTTAATGTCTTCTGAGTAATACATTAAATTAGATAAATGAATCTGACCTTCTTTAGTAATAACTCCAGAAGTATCATCTGCTCTTACAGCTCTTTTGTGTTTCTTAATCATCTTTAAACCTTGAACTGTTGCTCTAGGTGAATCTTTAGAAACTTTAAGAATCTTTCCAGTTTGGCCTTTTA
>CAYOZL010000025.1:0-28201 GCA_964408435.1 uncultured Bdellovibrionales bacterium
CCAATTGCAAGATACCACCAGTCAGTTTGAAGATGATGATAGTGCCATGCCTTTACTGTATTTTTAGCCATGAGACTGTGACTCCATTGCTTAAAGCCACCTTGAAAGAAAGGATCAGAGTCCCTAATGACCTCTCTAAAGAAGCCTCTTTCATCCCCATGCGATACTAAGTGTTTAAATTCAACACCGACAATCTTTTTACTAGGTTCTTGCATCGTATAGTCAACTAGCAATTATGTCTTTAATTGTCGACATACATTGGCTAAGATAAGCTAAATAAAGAAAACTAAAGAGTGGAATAAATGAGTAAAGATATATTTAATACAAAAAAGCAATTATCAACTGGTCAGTTTTATTATTCTCTAGCTGAGCTAGAAAAAAGTTTAGGCTTTAGTTTATCAAGGTTGCCTTTTAGTATTCGAGTGCTCTTAGAGTCAGTCTTAAGAAATTGCGATAACAAATTAGTTTTTGAAGATCATGTAAAGCTATTAGCGAACTGGAAAGCTAAAAGCGATGAAAGAGAAGAGTTTCCTTACAAGCCTGCAAGAGTAGTGCTTCAAGATTTTACAGGTGTTCCTGCAATTGTAGATTTAGCAGTAATGAGAGATGCGATTGTGGATTTAGGAGGAGATCCTAAAAAAATTAACCCACAAGTAAGATGTGATTTAGTAATTGATCATTCAGTGCAAGTAGATCACTTTGGTTCAAATAATGCTTTAGCATTAAATGAAAAAATAGAATTTCAAAGAAACAAAGAGCGTTACGAGTTTCTAAAATGGGGACAAAACGCATTTAATAATTTCAGAGTAGTACCTCCGTCCACTGGAATCGTGCATCAGGTGAATTTAGAATATCTTTCAGAAGGTGTTTATTTAAATAGAGAAACTAAGACTGTTTATCCTGATAGTTGTGTTGGAACTGATTCTCATACTCCAATGGTTAACGGCTTAGGTGTTGTGGCTTGGGGAGTAGGTGGAATTGAAGCAGAAGCAGTAATGCTAGGTCAAGCAATCTCAATGCTTGTGCCTGATGTAATTGGTTTTAAGTTAAAAGGTAAACTTGCAAAAGGTGCAACTGCTACAGATTTGGTTTTAAGAATTACTGAGATGTGTAGAGCTGAGGGAGTAGTAGGAAAATTCGTAGAATTTTTTGGAGACGGTTTAAAAGATTTAAGTGTTGCCGATAGAGCAACTATTGGAAATATGGCACCAGAGCAGGGAAGTACTGTAAGTTTCTTTCCAATAGATGATAAAACTTTAGACTACTTACGTTTAACTGGTAGACCTGAGGAAATGGTTAAGCTCACTGAAGAGTTCTCTAAAGAGCAAAAATTATTTAGAGAAGCAAACACACCAGATCCTGAATTTACTAAAACTTTAGAGTTAGACTTAGCAAGTATTGAACCAGCAGTTGCTGGACCCAAAATGCCACATGATAGAGTCCCTTTATCTGAGCTTGGACCAACCTATCAAGATGTTCTTACAGCTCCAATTGGGCCAAAAGGTCTAGGACTTAAAAAAGATGAGTTATCTAGAAGTGGTGTAGTAAAAAGAAATAACGAAGAGGAAAAAGTAGAGCACGGCGCAGTGGTAATCGCTGCTATTACATCTTGTACAAATACGAGTAATCCATCTGTAATGATCGGAGCAGGTTTACTTGCTAAAAAAGCAGTAGAGAAAGGCTTGAAGGTAAAAAATTACGTTAAGACTTCACTAGCACCAGGTTCTACAGTCGTTACAGAGTATTTAACTAAATCAGGAGTGCTCCCTTATTTAGAACAACTTGGCTTTAATGTTGTAGGTTACGGTTGTACTACTTGTATTGGAAACTCAGGACCTTTGCCTGCTGAAGTAGAAAAAGAAATTAAAGATAACGACTTAGTAGTATCAGCTGTATTATCTGGAAATAGAAACTTTGAAGGAAGAGTTCATCCACTTACTAGAACAAATTATCTAGCTTCACCTCCACTAGTTGTAGCTTTTGCAATTGCTGGTTCAACTGCAATGGATATTACTACAGAAGAGTTAGGAAAAGACCTAGATGGCAATTCAGTCTACTTAGCAGATATTTGGCCTAGTCAAGAAGAGATTCAAGAGTCGATTGCAAAGAGCGTTTCTGCAGATATTTTCAGAGAAAAATATGCAGATGTGTTTAAAGGTTCAAAAGCATGGCAGGATATTGAAACTTCAAATTCTGAGCTTTATCCTTGGAAAGAGGATTCTACTTATATTCAAAAACCACCGTTTTTTGATTCAGTAAAAAAAGGAGAGGGAAGTGTTCCGGAGATTAAGGATGCTAAGATTTTTGGTTTGTTTAAAAACTCTGTAACTACTGATCATATCTCTCCTGCAGGAGCGATTGCTAAGGATTCACCAGCTGCAAAATATCTAATGGACAATGGTGTAAAGCCTGAGAGCTTTAATAGCTATGGTTCAAGAAGAGGAAATGATCAAGTAATGGTTCGTGGAACTTTTGCAAATATTAGGTTGAAAAATCAATTAGTTCCTGGTTCTGAAGGTAATATTACAGTGCATCATGAATCTGGAAAGCAAATGACAATGTTTGAGGCTTCTCAGAAATACAAAGAAGCTAAGACGCCAATAATTATTCTAGCAGGTCAGGCTTATGGAAGTGGGTCTTCTAGAGACTGGGCAGCAAAAGGTCCATACCTCCAAGGTGTAAAGGCAGTTATCGCTCAAAGTTATGAAAGAATTCATAGAAGTAATCTAATTGGTATGGGAATACTTCCATTAGAATTTGAATCTGGCCAAGGTTATGAAAGTATTGGAATTAAAGGCGATGAGAGTTTTGATTTTGAACTAAGTTCTAAGCTTGAAGTTGGGCAAAAAGTTAAAGTAGTTGCAACTAGCAAGGATGGAAGTAAGAAAGAATTTCAAGCTTTAAGCAGAGTCGATACTCCAGTAGAGATTGATTATATTAAAGATGGCGGGATACTTTGTACTGTTTTGAAGAGTCTTGCTTAAGCTAACTTGTATTGTAAATTAGCTTACTTCCAAAGAAATTTAAAATTTTCTAAATAGCTATTTGCAACAGCTTTTTGGACTCTTGGATTTATTACTTTGCCTCATCTTTGGCAAAGAAGTTGCATGGCGGCATCTGCAACTCATCTAGTTAAAGTAAATCTGATGGTAGTTATTTGCTCCTTTTTTTAATTTCAGCATTAATGATAACAGGAATTCTCACCATGGGCTTTATGGAGTTAAGTGGGGACTCTGAGTAAATAGATTTGAATAGCTTTAAATAGAACTTAAACTCTTTTATCGTTCTAAGAATAAGTAGTCTTTAAGAGAAATAACTTCAATCCTGTTACCATCTATCGGATATCTATCACTGTTTGGAGTGATAACCCAGATCTTGTTAACCTTGGTCATCTTAGCTGCTTGATAATTTTCTTTGCTAAGTTTTGGTGAATTAGAAGTTTTAAATTCAAAGCCTATAGTTTCGTTTTTGCTTTGAATTACAAGGTCTAGTTCTTGCCCTGTATGTGTCCTAAAAAAACCAAAGATTTTTCGTTTATTTTTAATCTGTCCAATAATGTTTTCAATACAAAACCCTTCCCAACATGATCCAAAAATAGGATGAGTACTTAGTTCTTCAAAAGAATTAATATTTAACAAAGAACATAATATCCCACTGTCTCTAAAATATAGCTTTGGAGACTTAACTAATCGTTTTTTAGTATTAATATTGAATGTAGGTAGTCTGCGGAGCATAAAAGTAGACTCAAGTATGTTAAAGTAGCTTTTTACAGTAGGATGAGTTCTATCAAGTGAATTGGCTAATTTAGAGAGATTGATTACTTGGCCATTGACGTGTGAACACATTTGCCAGAGTCTTCGTATTTGTTGAGGGTCTTGCTCAAGACCAAAATTTCTTAAATCTTTTTCAAGAAAAGTAGTAATGTAATTTTCTTTCCAGCGAATACTAATTTCATCTTTATTTGCTAAGTAACTATCAGGATATCCGCCTCTCCATAATCGTGTGCCTAGTGATGTTTTTTTATTATTTGTTAAAAGCTCTATGTAATTAAAAGGTGTTATGTAGTTATAGGAAATTCTGCCTGCGAGTGTTTCAGAAGATTGTCTTAAAAGTTCTGGAGAAGATGACCCAAGAATAAGAAATTGTCCATTTTTTTTTCTTTGATCATCAACAAGTGATCTTATTAGAGGAAATAAATTTTCTTGAAGTTGTATTTCATCTAAACAGATTAATTTTTTCTTATGTAGGGAAAGAAAAGTCTCTGCATCGGTGAGTTTATTTCTATCTGAGGGTCTTTCTAGATCTAGATAAATTGCATCTTTAGAAAGAAGTTTCTTTGCTATAGTGGTTTTTCCTGATTGTCTTGGTCCAAGTAGTGCAACAATTGGAAAGTTTCTAAGATCCTCTTTAATCTGAGAAACTAAAGTAGTTCGCTTTATTTTCATAATGAAAATTGTAAACCGAATTTTCAATTTTCACAATAATTTATTTAAAACTAGTTCTTAATCGATAAATTTAGCGGTTGTCACGGTGTTAAAATCAGGCTAGAACCCGCGACTGCTCCGTCTATCAATTAATTTAAGCAGTAAAATATGTCTTTCTTACGTCTTTTTAGAAAAAGAGATTATAATCTAAAAAATGAATTACTTTCCGGTCTTACAGTTGCTCTGGCGTTAATTCCTGAGGCTGTAGCCTTTTCAATTATTGCTGGTGTTCCACCACTATCGGGTTTATATGCGGCTTTTACTATTGGGCTGATTGCTTCAATAGCAGGAGGTAGACCTGGAATGATTTCAGGAGCAACTGGTGCTATTGCAGTTGTTGTTGCGCCTTTAATGAAGTCTCATGGTTTTGAATATTTACTAGCAGCAGTTGTGCTTTCTGGTTTATTGCAGTTACTAGCTGGTTATTTTAGATTAGGTAAATTCATAAGACTAGTGCCTCATCCTGTAATGTTTGGTTTCGTAAATGGTCTAGCAATTGTTATTTTTATGGCACAGCTAGAACAGTTTCAATTTTTAAATAAAGCAGGTTCAATGGAGTGGCTTAGTGGAACTCCGATGTATACGATGTTGGGCTTAGTTGCTTTGACTATGGCGATTATTTGGGCTTTTCCTAAGTTAACGAAAGCAGTTCCTGCTTCACTTGTTGCAATTATTGCCGTATCAGCTCTTGTGCTTGGTTTAGATATCGATACTAAGTCTGTAGGAGATATTGCTTCAATAGCTGGAGGACTTCCTACATTTCATCTTCCAAATATTTCAATAAGTCTTGAGACTCTTAAAATTATTTTTCCCTATGCCTTAATAATGGCAGGAGTTGGGTTAATTGAGAGTCTTTTAACTTTAACTTTAATTGATGAGATTACAGAGACAAGAGGAAGAGGGAATCGTGAATGTGTGGGGCAAGGTTTAGCGAACGTCGTTACAGGCTTATTTGGTGGAATGGGTGGTTGTGCAATGATTGGTCAGAGCTTAATTAATATTAGCTCTGGGGGAAGAAACCGTATTTCAGGCGTAGTTGCAGCAGTAACTTTATTAATCTTTATTTTAGTAGGTGCGCCTATTATCGAAAAGCTTCCAATGGCAGCATTAGTTGGTGTGATGTTTATTGTTGCAATTGGTACATTTGAGTGGGCAAGTTTAAAAGTTTTTGGAAAAGTTCCTTTTCATGATGTTCTTGTAATGTTGGTAGTTACTTGTATTACAATCTTTTTTCATAATCTCGCATTAGCTGTTTTAGTTGGTGTGATTATATCAGCACTTGTTTTTGCTTGGGAGAATTCAAAACGAATTAGGGCTAGAAAGCATATTGATGAAAATGGAGTAAAGCATTATGAAATATATGGACCTCTGTTTTTCGCCTCTACTGCAGTGTTTAGTGAAAAATTTGACCCTTTAAATGATCCGAAAGAAGTAATAATTGATTTTGAAGAGAGTAAAGTTGTGGACCACTCTGCAATTGAAGCTTTAAATAAACTTACTGAAAGATATTTAAAGCGCGGAAAAAAATTACATCTTAAGCATTTAAGTAAAGACTGTAGAAGACTTCTTGATCATTCTGCAAAAATTATTGATGTGAATATCGTAGAAGATCCTAGGTATAAAATTGTTTCAGATGAGCTTTCTGGTTAGGTATAGGTAAGATAATTATAACTAGAGTAGGATTTATCTAGAGTATTTTGTTTCCTCTTTGTGTTTTTTCTTTCTACCCCATTTGTGATATTTTAGTTCTTCTTTAGATCTTTATCATTATTTTATTATTTTAATAATTTCTCCTAGTCATTAAGACGTTTTGTTTTAGTGACTTGGGGAGTGGAATGTATGGTTTTGAAATTCTTTTAATAATTTAGTGAACATTAAAATTTATATTTAATGTTCACTAACTCTTTATTAGAGTTTTGCATTTTTTTGATACTAGGAGAAATAGGATGAAGACGATTAACCTAACTGGTCAAGCAGATTTCAATGGCTCAGATTTGGCTGGACTAGTCCAAGAAATTGGAGTAAGGAAACTTGAAGCCGTCTTTTTAACTGGCACGGATGTCACTGTAGATGACATTGGAGCGTGTAGCGTGGCGCCGGCTGTTCACACCCTCGAAATACAGGGGGAGCACTTTGATAACTCAATTTGTCCAGTCATTGTCAAAGTTTTCCCAAACTTGAAAAGACTGAAAATGACGGGTTGTAAAATTACCGATTTTGCTCCTTTGCATGCTCTTGAGAGATTGGTTTCACTAAATCTTTTCAGCAGTAGGGTAGGGTATGAAGAGCTCAAAATCATTGGCAAGATGACAGGTCTACAGAATCTTTGTCTGCATGGTCTGCATGAGACTAAGGTCTCGGAGGATGGTTTGAGCGAACTCTTTGGCCTTACAAATCTCGTCACACTTGATGTGCGTGGACTTGGGATTAAACAGGAAAGATCTGCAGAGTTGGGAGCAAACTTTGCTAGGAAGGACCTCAGGATTTCCGCAGGAGAATATGTTGCTCCTAAGGTAGAAGAATCAACCGAAGAACCAGTCTCTGCTTAGGACACTGAGTTTTGTTAGATTTTTCTACTTTATCTCAAGATACTTTGGGAGTGTAGCGTTCTCTGTTCCACTCCCAAAGTTTTGCAATTTATCTAAGGCTATCTAGAACGTCTTCTTCTACCGCCACCGCTTCTACTTCCACCACCTCTGTTGCCGCCTCCACCGCCGCCATAGCTTCTTCTACCGCCACCACGTCGACCTCTGCCTCTTCTTCCACCTTTTGACTTTCCTTCCCAAGAATCTTTAAACTCTTCAAATTTAATGACCTTGTCTTTTAGGAACAATGGATTATCTGAGTTTGCTAGTTTACATAGAGCTGAAATTATTTGTTGATTCGAATAGTCTGGGTACTTTTCTTTAAAGTCAGTAATGATTTCTAAGAATTTAAGGTTGTCTTCTTTCTTAGCTCCTTTTTGAATTTCAGATTCAAGCACAGTTTGGAATTTTTCAATTCTTCTTTTGCTAATTTCTTTTGCACTAGGAAGTTTTATTCTTTCAATTTTACTTTTAGTTCCTTTTTCAATCTTCTTTAAAAGTCTAGATTCTCTTGGAGCAATAAATAGTATTGCTTTTCCTTTTCTTCCTGCTCTTCCAGTTCTTCCAATTCTATGTGTGTATGATTCTACATCGTATGGAGGGTCGTAGTTAATTACATGAGTAACACTTTGAATATCTAGACCACGAGAAGCTACATCAGTTGCAATTAGAAATTTCACATCGCCTTTTTTAAATTCAGCAATAGATTTTTCTCTTTGGTTTTGAGCTAAGTCTCCATTAATGAAAACGGATTTAATTTTTCTTTGTTGTAATTTAGAAGCAAGTTCAATAGTTGCTGCTCTAGTTTTTACAAAGATTAAACCTGAATCTATATCTTCTAGTTCAGCAATTCTTGTTAAGGCATCAAGCTTATTTAAGCCTGTAATAGGCCAGTAAACTTGTTCAATGCTACTTTTATGATCTGTGTTAATTGTTACTTGTTTAGGTTCGTTTAAAAATTGATTTGCAAGCTTTCTTATTTGACTAGGCATTGTTGCAGAGAAAAGTGCTGTTTGGCAATCTTCTGGTGTATAAGACATTATTTCTTTTACTTCTTCTAAAAAACCCATACGAAGCATTTCATCTGCTTCATCTAGAACTATTGTTTTTAAATTTCCTAGTTTTAAAGTTTTTCTTTTTAAGTGATCTTTAATTCTTCCTGGAGTTCCTACAACAATTTGAGATCCTTTTTTAAGTCCTCTTAATTGCTTGCTATACTCAGCACCACCATAGAGCTGACAAACTCTTAACTCAGACATGAATTCTCCGTAGCCTTCAAATTGCTTAGCTACTTGAATTGCTAGCTCTCTAATTGGAGCAATTACTAAAACTTGTGTCTCTCTTTTATTTAAATCGATATTAGAAAGTAGAGGTAATGCGAATGCAGCAGTTTTACCTGTTCCTGTTTGAGCTTGACCAATTACGTCTTTACCAGACCTGATAATCGGAATTACTTGTTTTTGAATTGGAGTAGGATTTTCATAACCTTTCTTCTCAATTGCGTGAAGAATCTCTTTATTTGAAATGATTTCTTTAAATGACATTATTTTCCTTAAAAACTATGACCTGGTTTATTTAAGGCCAAAAGTTGCTATTTCCTATCATTGGAGTGAGAAATTAGCAAATGCCTAGTATTTTTAGCGATAATTGATTCTAAGCTTTAATCAAAGTCTTTTCTTCTTTCAATCTCTTTTAGGATGACATCAGAATTTCTAACATCCTGCTTTAACCAGTGAGATTTAATCTCTGTTTTTTTAGCTTCTGAAATAGTTTCTAATCTTCTTTCAGTCTTAGCTTTAGGCATTGTTGAGCAGAAAACAGTAATTGCACATGCAACTGAAATATTTAGACTTTCAACAAAACCATACATTGGAATATAGGCAAAAATATCAGCGCTGTTTTTATATTCATCAGCTACTCCGTCTTTTTCATTACCAAAGACTAAAGCAAGCTTATCTTCAAAGGGTAGTTCGTTTACGGCAATAGGTTTTTTCGCTTCGAAGGTCTCAGGTTGTAAGACAACTGTTTTATAACCATCTGTTTTAAGTTCTTTAATAGTTTCTTTTGGGCATTCGTGTTTTTTAATCTCTAACCATTTCTCTGCCCCTAGGCTAATACCACTTGTGTATTCAAACTTTCCTCCAACTAAGTGAATTGTGTTTATGCCAAAAGCATCTGCTGTTCTTATTACAGCAGAGGTGTTGTGATAATTTTTAATTCTATCAAGAACAATCGTTAGATTATTTGTTCTATTTTCTAAGACAGAATCTAGTTTTTCTAGTCTTTTAGGAAGTAAAAATTTTGAAAGGATTTCATCGCTCATTTTTTCTGGTTTTTTTCTACTTAAGAACTCTTTTCTTAACTACTAAAGCAACTGGAATATCATCTCCTCCAGAAATAAGGAAGTCGTCGTCTAATGCAGGGTTCTTTTTTAAATATAATTGCGAGGAGCTACCACCATCAAAATTTAAGGCATCTTTAACACTTAAGCTTTTTAGCATTTCTTGAACCTCTGAAAATGATGCCCCGGGAAATCTTAACAAAGTAGCGTAAATTATAACTTCACCCTTTTTATTTATCGCAATACCTGAGCGTCTAGTTCTAGTATTAGGGTCTTTAATTTTTAAAGGGATATAATTAGATATTAATCTTGGCCCAGCCTGAATAGCTAAATCAGGGTTATACAAATCTATTTTTGATTTATGAATTATATTAGCTTGATTATTACTAATATAAAAAATACCAGACAGAAGTGTACCGCCTTTATGAAGCTTATTGGTGGTTTTTTTGTTTTGAATGATTAAGCCTAAAGGACTTTCTTTCTTATCAAAAAAGCTAGCGTTTATTCCTGCTATTCCTTTATTTAGGTTTGTTAGACTTTTAACGTCTGTAGTTTTTTTATTAGAGTTGTTACTTTTCTGGGCAATTTCAAATTCAAAATTATTTAAAGAAAATTTTAGTAATATTATCTCAGATCGGAAGATATAATCATTTTTACCAATTGCATATCTTAGAATGCTAAAACCTGGTTGGACTTCTTTCCATGTTAATTTTTTTTGCTCTAATTTGCTTTGAGAATAAGAATTACAACTAAATAGAGTAGTTATTAGTAATAATTTGAATAAATTAATCATAATAATAAGCGTTAATCTTAATTTTTTGTATCTTTAAAGAGGCTTTAAGCATCCTATTAGTGGTAAAATATAGGAGAAGCTTAACATGAGCAAGGAAGCCGAAATATACAAAAAACAGCTAAATGATGCTTTAAGCTCATCTAAGCAGGTTATTCAAATACTAAAAGCGATATCACTTAACTCAGATGAGGATATATCTAATTCAGTTAAAGCTGAGTTAGCTAAGATTAGTGAAGAAATAAATTCTTTAACGCTAAGTTTAAAGACATCATGTAATAAAGCTTTAACACTTTGTGAAAATGTCGCTTCTCTAAATAGTGCAAAAAGTAATATAAAAGATTTCGATGACTCCTTTGAAAGATTTAAATCAATCTCTGCTCAAAAAGAGGCAAGAGAATACTAAAGACCTTAGTGACAATCATTTTGATATAGCGATAGTGGGAGCTGGTATCCATGGCACTATGATTGCTTGGATAGCTAGTGTAATTGGTAAAAAAGTTTTACTGCTTGATAAGGCAGACTATGGCCAGGGCACTAGTAGTAGATCCTCAAAGTTACTTCACGGTGGCGTTAGATACCTAGAGCAAGGCAATGTAAAGTTAGTCTATGAGGCTTTAAAAGAGAGAGAAGCACTTTATTCGATTGCTCCTCATCTTAGTAGAGAAATTCCTTTTTTCTTTCGCGCTGTAAAAGGAAAAACATCACCTGCATTTTTAGTTAGATTAGGGCTTTTTGCTTATGAACTATTTACTAATAGCTCTAAGGGAAAAAATGCTGAGATAAAGAAAAATAGCATCGAAGAATTAAGGAAAATCTTATTAGAGACTGGATTTGAGAATAGTAATTTAATTCAATATCATGATGGGCAGGTTAATGATGTAAGATTGTGTCTTGAGTCAGCAATGGAGGCAAAGAACTTAGGTGCAAAAGTTTTTAACTATATGCAGTTTAATTCTGCAGAATTAGAGTCTGCATCTGAGTCTGATGACAGGAAATGGCTAATTGAAACAGAAGATTTAATACAAAATAAGAAATTTAGAGTTACAGCAAAAAATCTAATTAATGTATCAGGTGCATCAGTAATAGATGTGCATAAGAGATCTAAGCTTGAATGGTCTAAAAGTTGGCCTGAAGTGACATTTAGCACTGGCGTGCACTTATATTTTGATTATGAATGGCCAGATGCTGGTGTGATTTTACCTGCAGAGAAAAAAGGGCGTTATTATTTTGTGCTACCTACTTTTTCTCCTTATAAGTCAGGTGTTTTAGTTGGAACTACTGATACTAAGGTAAAAGATGGAAGTTGCTTTCCAGAACCTACCGAGGATGAAGTTGAGCAGATTATGTCTTTATTAAAAAAAGACTTACCAGAGCTAGGTGCTTTAACTCCGCATAAAGTAATTTCAGGCACGCGAGTCTTAGCAGGTGGAGGTCAGCAAAGTCATAAGTTAGATAGAAAAGAAAAAATATTATTAGAGACAAATTACGCAACAATTCTAAGCGGTAAATATACAACTGCAAGAATGTCAGCAAAAAAGATTTTAGAGCAGTTATTGGGCATAGAAATTAGTGTAGAAAGTTTATTACTTTCAAATTCTAAAAATTATGAAGCTCTGTCGAATTCAGGCCTAGTTCCAGATAATAATTTAGAATTAGAAAAGCAGGCTTGCCATCAAAGATTTGGTCATAAGGAGTTTGAAAACTCTAGTTTGGAGAATTTAATTACTTCTCAAATAGAATATTGCCTAGAACATGAAGATGCTTTTAATTGGGAAGATATTTTTGATAGAAGATTAAATGTAGACTGCTTATCAAAAAATAATGAAATATATAAAGCCTACGAGCGGTTAAAGGCGAAATATCTTCAGTAGTAATTTCAGTGCCTTAGGGTAGTAGTGAAGCTTATAGGTCACATAAATTAGAACTTTTACATAATACTCTTAAGCTATTAATTAGCTCTGATATTTATGTTATAATATTCCTTATTATGACATAGAGATCATGATTCAAAGCGGTTTTCTAAAAGGTTCTCCAAAAATATAATTATATAGATTCGGTGGAGAATTATGAGATTTACAATTTTATTTATAGCAAGTTTACTTTTTATTCCAAACTTATGTGTAGTTCCAGATGCTAATGCAGGTGTCTTAATAAGAAGAGCTCCGCAGTCTAATTTTAGGCCAAAAAAGAAATTAAGTACTGCTACTTTACAGTCTCTACCTCAGCCAACAGGTGGCGGTAGAACTTACGGAACTAGAAAAAGCATTGAAGCTGTTTATAAAGCTAGACTTAAAGCTTATAAAAAAGCTTTAAAACAACACCAAAAAGAACAAAAGTTGTTAGCAAAACTAGAAAAAGCAAAGAAGAAAGCAAAAGCCAAAAAAGAGAAAGAAATGGCTAAGCAAAAGGCTAAAGAACAAAAAGAGTTAGCTAAGCAGAAAAAAGAGCAAGAATTAGTTGAATTCAATAAGCCTGATAATGCTGAAGCTAGCAGTAAAGACGAAAAAGGTAAGAAAGATAATGATAACGATGAAAAAGTCAGCTCTAAAGAAGACTCTGAGGATCAATCTTTTTTATCTAAATTCACTAATTCAGATAAAAAAAATACTGCTGAAAAAGTAAAGACTAAGTTTAAGAAAAGTAAACTTAGGTTTATAAGCAGGTTATTTTTGTCTTTATTTGGCGGATAGTAGCAATGACTCCCCTTACTCTAGGGGCTTAGTTTGAGATAATTTAAGCAGCAATTTGCTTGTCTTAACTACCCAAGCTATAAGGTCTTTCGATGAAATTTAGCGAAATATATAAGCAAGATAAAAAGATTATCTCTTTTGAGTTTTTCCCTCCTAAAAAGAAAGAAAAACTTGGTGCTACAAAAGAATTAATTAAAGAACTTTCTACTCTTGGCCCTGATTTTATGACAGTTACTTACGGTGCAGGAGGAAGCACTAGGGGATTTACTAAAGAACTAGTCTCATACATTCACTCTGAGGTTAATCTTCCAGCAGTGGCCCATTTAACGTGTGTATCTCATACACTAGATGACATTAATTTTGTACTCGATGATTTAAAGCAGTCTGGGATATCAAATGTATTAGCTCTTAGGGGAGATCCTCCTAAGGGAGAAACTAGTTTTGAAGCTGTTGATGGTGGGTTTAGTTGTGCAAGAGATTTAACAAGTCATATTAAAGATAGAAAAGATTTTAGTATTGCAGTAGCAGGGTATCCAGAATCTCATCTTGAAGCAAAAAGCGCTGAGCAAGATTTAGAATATTTAAAAGAAAAAGTAGATGCAGGGGCCGAAGTCATTCTTACTCAGTTATTTTTTGATGTTGGTTTGTATTTTGATTTTTGTAAAAGAGCAAAAGCAATTGGCATAAATGTGCCAATAGTTCCTGGAATTTTGCCAATCTCAAGTAAGTCTCAAGTTAAAAAATTTACTACTTTATGTGGAGCGAGTGTTCCATCTGAACTTGAAAAGCAATTATCTAGCTTGCAAGACGAAGATGTTGTTGATTTTGGAACAGAGTATGCAATTAAAATGTGTAAAGATTTATTAGAGGGCGGAGCTCCTGGGTTACATATTTATACCTTGAATAAATGGCAACAAACTGGGCCAATTGTTAAAAGTTTAAACCTTTAGTTTCTTACCCTTTTAACTTTTCCTTTTTTACTCCTATTTTCCAAAGTAGTTCAAATATTAAATTCCTATAAAAAAATGCAATGTCATCGTTTTTAATAATCGATGATGTTATTCTACCTTCTGAGAAAGATTTTAGTGAAATACAATTATTCCATGAGATAAAGCCTGATTTCCAATCAAAATCAGTTGGTAAAAATTTAACTTGAATTTTGTATTCTTCACTTTTATTAGAGACTTTAGATATAAACTCTTTTGGCTTAGGAAAAATTAATCTAGAGCGAATTCCTTTTTTTGCTCTTCTAGCAAAAAAATCTTCTAAGTATTTATGACCTAGAATTTTAGCAAAGTCTTCTACATCGATTATTGCTAAAAATTCTCCATTTGCATTAAGAGTCATTTCTAACATTCTTTTTAAACCATCTTTATCTTGATGAAACTCAACATCTGGTTTGTTTGATAGTGGAGTTTGAATTTTATTTAATAAGCCAATCACGTAGCCAATATTAGAGCCTGCAACTGCTATTTCATTTTCTTTCATTTTATAGAGTCGTTGAAGCGAATCTGGTTCAGCAGCATTGAGGCTTCGTCTTTTACCTACTCGGCTCTCAATAACTATTCCTCGTTTGATTAATTGCTCTGTTGCGCTGTGTATTGTAACTCGATTTTGTCCTAGTCTTTTTGCAATACTTTGAATTGATTGTGATCCAGTTTTTAGAAGCTCTAAGTAAATTTGCACTTCTCTTTTAGTGCAACCGTAAATTGAGAGTTGCTCTGAAATAAATGTTTTCTCTGTAGAGCTGAGCATTTTTCCTTATATTTTTTTATTATGTAGAAACAATTTCTACACATATGCTCTCATAATAATATATAAATATCAATACTTTATGAATGTTTTATATAAAAAGTTAAGAGCACTTAACTAATTTAAATTAATTACCTTACTCTTTTGGTCTGAAAAACTATTGGAGGCCAGATGTTAATAATTATTAGTTCAGTTTTAATACTTACATATTTAATTTTTCTTAAAGTCGTTAGTTTTAAAGCTCATTTATTATTTAAGAAAACAAGTGAAGATTACTTTTTAGTTGGTAGAAGCATTAGTGGTTATGTTTTATGGCTAACAGTGCTTGCAACAATGGTTAATAGTTTAGCTTTTACTGCAGTTCCTGGTCTTATCTATAAAGGCGGAGTTTTATTTGCCCAGATGTGGGTAGTTGTTTTAGTTATGCCGGCACTCTTTTATTATTTTGGGCCTGCACTTAATTCTTACGCAAGAAGAAAAAATCATATTACTCAAGGCGAGCTCTTTGGTGATTATTACAATTCTAGATCTATTAAATTAATTGTTGCGATAATAGGGATTATTTCAGTTTTTCCATTTTTAACAATTCAGCTAAGTTCAATAGCAAAAGTTGTTACAGTAGTATCTAAAGGAAGTATTTCTTACTCTCTTGCACTTTCTATCTTTACTGCTTCTATTGGTTTGTATGTTTACTACGGCGGAGCAAGAGCAGTTATTTGGACAGATGTAATCCAAGGCATATGTTTTTTTGCCTTACTCTTAGTTTCATTTTTTCTTTTCTCAAAGTGGTCTGGTGGGTTTTTAAATTCATTTGCTAGAATTGAAGAGCATGGAGAGCATCTATTAAGTTTTAATCCTAAAACTCATAAGATTTTTATTAGTAATATTTTATCATGGCCTTTTGCTTTTTTTCTATGGCCACAATTATTTCAAAGAGTTTTAATGGCTAATAGCTCAAATGAAATTAGAAAAGCTAGTAAGGTAACATTAGTTCTTTTTGGCCTGACAATGTTTTTAATTATGTCTCTAGGCTTTTTTGCGACTAGCGTTTTTATCGGTGAGGGTATTGATTCCGATACAATAGTTGCTGCAATGTATCAAAAATTTATGCCACTTGGTTCTTCTTTAATAGTCTTAGCAGTTGTCGCTAGTGCTATGAGTACTGTAGATAGTGGCTTATTATCATTAGCGAGTATTATAGGAAGAGATTTTAGTATTAAAAAAGATACTGGAGTTAATAAAGCAAGATTCTTTTCTTTAATTGTGCTTTTTGTTGTATTTCTTTTTGCACTTAGTCCCGCAGGTCGAGGAGCGATTGTTCCTTTAGTTACTCTTGGAGCTAGCTTTGCAACCTTACTTTTATGGCCTTTAATTTACTTTAGGTTAGGTTATTCTTCTAGGTCAGTAGAAGTCTCTATCATTATGTTATTTGGCTTTATCGCAATAGTCTTAAATCAGTTTGGTTTTATAGGTCTTAATATTGGTTCTGGAACTGCAGGGTTTGTATTTAGTTTATCAACAATGATTTTAGTTGAAATTTTTCATGTAGTAAGAATGTCTCTTAGGCAAATGCCTAAGAAAGCAGAACGCATTTTGAATTAATTTGGCTGTATTAAATTAGAACATTAAACTTTTTTAACAAATTCAGACTTTAACTTCATGCGACCAAAGCCTTCAACTTTACAGTCTATATCATGGTCGGAGTCTACTAGTTTAATGTTCTTTACTTTTGTGCCTACTTTTATAGTTTTTGATGTGCCCTTAATTTTTAAGTCTTTAATTAAACTAACACTATCTCCATCTTGTAGGATGTTGCCATTTGCATCTTTGTATATGAATTCTTGTTCTGCGTTTTCAGTTTTTTCTTCCCAAATATGGGCACATTCAGGACAGTTGAATTTTTCTTGATCTAAGTAAGTGTAACTAGAACCACATTTTGGGCATTGAGGTAGGCTTTCCATTAGATAAATTTATCTTTTTTATTAGGATCTTGAAAGCTAATAGAAGAATCAATTGATTGGTGTTGTTGAAATATGCAGTGTTGAATTTTGATAAGCTTTAGGATAGCCTTTCGAAAATAAATATTTTGTAAGACACCACGGAGCATATAGAAAATGGCATTTGAATTACCTAAATTAGAATATGATTATAAAGCACTTGAACCACATATTGATGGAAAGACTATGGAGATTCACCATACTAAGCACCATCAAGGTTATACTAATAAGTTAAACGCAGCGATTGAGGGAACTGATCTTGCAAATAAGAGTATTGAAGAAATACTAGGTTCTATTAGCGATGTTCCAGAAAAAATTAGAACTGCTGTTCAAAACAATGGTGGTGGATTTGCTAATCACAGTTTGTTTTGGAGTGTGATTGCACCAAATAAAGGCGGGAAGCCAAGTGGAGTATTAGCAGAAGCAATAGATAAAGATTTAGGTGGCTTTGATAAATTTAAAGAAGATTTCTCTAAAGCAGCTGGTACTAGGTTTGGAAGTGGTTGGGCTTGGTTAGTTCTTCAAAACGGCAAACTTTCAGTTGAGTCTACACCAAATCAAGATTCTCCTATAATGGCTGGTAAAAAGCCTATTTTAGGACTCGATGTTTGGGAGCATGCTTATTACTTAAATTATCAAAATAGAAGACCTGATTATGTAGCAGCGTTTTTTAATATTGTTAATTGGGATAAAGTTTCCGAATTATTTGAGGCAGCTTAAGAGCTTATCTTTTAAGAGAGGTATCTTAATAGATTCTCTAAGCTAGAATCTATTTGGTCAAAACATCGGTCAAAGAACTCTTGTGATTTTCCATAAGGGTCTTTGATTGATGTTCTTTTGTTATTTGCATAGATTCCTAAAAATTTAGTCTTATCTTTAAATTCATCTTTAATTAATTTGTAGTGCCCGCTATCTTTAATTAAAATTAAATCAGCCTGACTTAATATTTCATCCGTAGCTATTGATGTTTTATGTTTGCTTAAATCAATATTTCTTCTTTTTGAAGCTTTAATTGCGCCTGGGTTTGCATCTTTCCCATCATTAGTCTCGAGGCCTGCTGAAGATAAATCAAAATTATTTGTCATACTTTGAAGTTTCTTTTCTGCATAAGCACTTCTGCAAATATTACCAGTGCATACAAAAACGATACTCTTAGGTTTCTCTTTAAATTTTTTAATTAGGCTACTATCTGTTTTTATCTGAAAAAAACCCAGATAGTCGATTAGTTCGAGATTTTTAATATTTTTAAGAGTTTTGATTAGTGCTGACATTGCAAATAAAGTAGATAAGAATTACTTAAGTTGCAATGTCCGATTTAATTATATTGTTAAATTGCTTTTTTTAAGCAGCTTTTAAGCCTAATTAATGCTCTAGTTCTAATTTGTGAAGCTCTTGATTCAGTAACCCCAATTATCTCTCCAATTTCTTTAAGGTTTAATTCTTCGTAGAAATATAGAGTAACTACTAGTCTTTCTTTTTCAGGAAGCCTGTCTAATGCTCTTGATACTATTTCAACTCTTTCAGAGTCTAGTAACTCAAGTAGTGGACTTGGCTTTGTGCTAGGAAGGGATTCATTTGCTTTAAATCTTTCTTCTCCGTGCCCATATCCAAGTTCTTCAAGACTAAGCATTACAGTTCCTGAAACATCTGCTAACATTTTTTGAAATGCTGGAAGTTCTAGTTCCATTTCTTTAGCGACTTCTGCCTCAGTTACAGTTCGACCAAGTTCTTGTTCTAATTTGTGGTATGCAGCTTCTATTTTATGAGACTTACTTCTTAATGATCTTGGCACCCAATCTTGAACTCTGAAGCTATCTAAAATAGTTCCTCGGATTCTAAATTGCGCATAAGTAGAGAAATTTGTTTCATGCTTAGGGTCGTATTTCTCTAAGGCATCTACTAATCCAATAATTCCACTATTTAGCATTTCTTTAATATCAACTTCAGCTGGAAGTCTACCAGCAAGCCTATGAACAACTCTTTTAACTAAAGGAAGATAAGATTTAATTAGCTCTTCTCTTTGGTCTTCATTGTACTTTTTAAAATTTTTCGCTGAGGGTGTTCCACTAGTTTTCACAAAAATACTTCTCCAAAAGAAATGATTATTAACCTTATGCCCTCTACCTTGAGCTAACCTGCTGTTTTCCGTAGCAATCAAGTATTAAGAGACCTTGAATAAGCAGAAAGATTCAATTGTCTTTTAAAACTTTCATTATTTAGTTATGATTAAGTAATTACTAATAATATTAATGGTTTATAGTGGAAGATATAATAAAAGATCTCGATGTTTATGGCATAGGAAATGCCATTGTAGATTTACAGTTTAAAATAAATGATCAAGAGCTAGAGTCTTTGGGCTTGGAAAAAGCAGGAATGAAGCTAGTTTCTGCAGATGAGCAAAAAGAAATTTTAAGTAAAGTACAAGATAAAAGTGTTAACACTGCAAGCGGTGGTTCTGGTGCGAACACAATTATCGCTTTGTCTCAATTAGGAGCAAAGGTAGCTTATGGTTGTTTAGTTGCAGAAGATGACTTTGGTAAGTCTTATCAAAGAGATATGGAAAAGTTTGGTATTGAGACAGATACGACACCAGAGCCAGGAAGCACTGGAACATGTCTAGTTATGATTACTCCAGACGCTGAGAGAACAATGTGTACTTGTTTAGGAGTTAGTCAAAATTTTTCGAAAGCTCATCTTAGTGAGGAATTTATTAAACGAGCTAAGTGGATATATATTGAAGGTTATTTGTTATCATCTCCTAATGGAGCTGAAGCTGCATTAGAATCTGTTAAGTTAGCAAAAAAGTACAATACTAAAATTGCAATTACTTTTTCAGATAAGTTTATAGTAGAAGTCTTTAGAGAAGCTCTAGATCAAATCTTTAATCAAGCAGATCTTATTTTTGCTAATCATTCAGAAGCTACAGCTTATTTTGGAACAGAAAATTTGAGTTCAGATGAATTTAGTAAAATTTCTTCTCATCTTAAGTATGCAGTAGTTACAAAGAGCGAAAAAGGGGCTGTAATAGTTACAAATGGTGAAGAAGTAGCCATAGAACCTTTTCCTGCTAATCCTGTGGATGATACGGGTGCAGGAGATATTTTTGCTGCAGGATTTTTATATGGCATTACGCAAGAATATGAACTATTAAAAAGTGGTAGGATAGCTTGTTTATTAGGTAGTAAGGTCGTTTCTAAGCTTGGTCCTAGATTAGACCAAGATTTGAATAAGTTAATTGAGCAGCAGGTTTAGATTATTATGACCAGTATGCTTGATCACCTTTTTAATTAAAAAGTGCATAAAAGATTTAGTTTATGAAAAAGTTTTGCCTTATAGCCCTACTGTTAGTTCTGCTGCTGAGTTTTAATTATTCTTTTGCACAAGAAGTAGTTAACTCAGTAGATACGCCTACTGAAGTTACAGAGCCAAAAGTTGTTAGAGATGAGAAGCCTAATAACGGGCTTGAGGAAATTAGTCATGAAACTTTAATTGATGAGTTGCTTAGAAGAATGTCTTCTCCTGATAAGAGAACAAGACTTGAAGCTGGCTTAACACTTACAAAGTCTGCGAAGTTATCTGATGTAGAGAAATTAGTTAAGGTAATGAAAAGAGGAAATAATGCTGATAAACAAATTTTCATTATTGAAGCTCTCGCGAATCTAGGAGATAGGAGAGCCGCAGAGGCACTAAGGTTTGAAGTTCGACATGGAGAGATTGCTACACAAAGAGCCGCGATTACTGCTTTAGGTAAGCTGAAAATAAACTGGCCAGTTCCTGTCTTGGCAAGAGCCTTAAGAAAAGCAGAGGATCCAGAGCTTAGAAAAAGAGCAGCATCTGCACTTGGCGAGATAGGTAGCACTCAATCTATTTATGCATTAAGAACTAGTTTATCTACTTTAGAAGAATCAGTAGGAGCTAAGAATGCTGCTTTTTGGGCATTAGAAAAAGCCAGAGGGGAAATAGACGACCAGCTCATCGATACCAATATGCCTAAGGGTAGAAGACTGCAGCTACATTATAAAGGGACAAAGTATTTTTTCTATCATCCTGCTAATAGAAGAGCCGCTTCTAGTTATAAAATTGCACTAAGTCCTTGGTTGTTAGTTTGTATGCATGATGGAGACTTAAGAGCTGAGGATTTATTTAATATCTGCTGGAGAGCTGCAAAGAAAAGGCAAATGGCAGTAATGGTTCCACTTTTTGATAATATGAGATTTCCTGATTATGGAGATTTTAATATTAGGTCTCAAAGAGCAGATAAGCGTTTACTTGAATTAGTTGAGCATGTAGGAAAGCACGCTTCATTATCAGTTAAAGAATTCTATCTTTTTGGATATGGAAGTGGTGGAGATTTCACTCAAAGATTCGTGATGAACTATCCAAAAAGAATAGCTAGGGCAGCTTTTGAATCTAATTATTTCACTCTGCCAGATAAAGAAGCTTACTTCCCTCAAGGAACGAATAGAAGTCCTTTGGCACCTGATTTAGGTATTGATTTATATAAGTTTATTAAATCAGATAGTGTTCTTATTTTGAGGAAGAATGCTCCTAATATAAAAGATGCGAAAAACTTTTATGAAGCTATGCGCCACTATGCTGATATTAATGGTATAAGTAGTCGTTTAGCAGTAAGAACTGTAGATGTTAAATTTGAAATTTGGTCAGAAGCAGAGAAGTTTTTATTTTCGATATATTAAAAAAATCTTATTAATTATTAGCAAACCTTATTAAAGTTAAAATTGGACATTTCAAAAATTGTAAGAATTTTATCAGGACTTGTGTTCTTTATGGTGGTAGCTACATTTGCAAGATTGATGTTTGCAAATTCTTCAAGTAGGCATAAGGCAGATAATGTTGGAGATATTAAAGTCAGTGATGTCATAGATACTGCAAAAGAAATTACAACTACAAAAACAAATAGCTGTAAACCTGTCCTAGATAGTTGCCAAGTAGAACTAGTAAAAAAAGAAACTGAATGTAGACCTAAGAAGTTAATCAAAGGATTAAAAACAGAGCTATCAAATTCCTTAAGTTTTAAGTCATGCCAAGATGTTTTTGAACGTATGAAAAAACATTGTTCTAAGGGTTGTAAAGCTGATGTTAGCACATTAGTTAAAGTCGATAGTGAACCTATTATAGATATGAGTTATTTTGAGACTAATTCTGGAAAAGAGTTAATTTTTCATAATGCAGTAAAGCCTCAAAATCTTACCTGTGAGTTAAAAGCGAGCAAAGTTAGTAATCTAAGACTTGAATGCAAATAAAAAAAAATTTTAAGAATTACCTTAGTTTTTTAATCTCAGCTTTTTGTATTTACTGGGTAGTAACAAGTATTGATCTAAAAGAAGTAGGCTCTGTGCTTTCTTCTATTAATTATTTCTGGGGCTTCTTAGCCATTCTTACAACATTATTAGGCTATTTTTTAAGAGCTTATCGCTGGAGCTTATTTTTTGAACAAAATAAGCTAAGTTTCTGGGATTCTTATTCTATTTTAATAACTGGTTTTTTTATGAACAATGTTTTACCAGCAAGAATGGGAGAGTTAGTAAGAGCTCATCTTGGAGGTAAAATCACAAAGCAAAGCAGAAGCGTTGTTCTTGCAACTATTTTTGCTGAGAGGTTAGCAGATGGATTTATTATTAGTTTAATTTTTATATTTGCTGCGAAATTAGGTGAATTACCTGTAGCTAATTTTAAACCCTTATACTTAGTATCTTTATTCTTTTTTATAATAGTAATATTAACTCTTTTGGCATTATTTGCTAAAAAAAGAGTATTTAAGTTCCTAGAATATCTTGGGCAAATTATGCCCGGTCATTTATCTGACTATACAATTTTAAAGTTAAAAAGTTTTTTTCAAGGTTTAGAACCATTAATAGAAAAGAAAAGAGCACTACTTATTTTTTTACTATCAGTTTTTATTTGGGTAATTGAATTAAGTGCCTATTACCAAGTAGTAAATGCTTTTTCAACATCATTATCTCTATCTTCTCTTGCTTTATATCTAACTGTTTTAAATTTTAGCTCTCTTATTCCAGCCGCCCCTGGTGGTATTGGAGTTATTGAAGTTATTACGACATTGTTTTTGCAAAAAGTTGGTATAGCAAGAGAAATAGCTTTTTCAATGGTGGCTACACAGCATTTAATTCAGTATTTAGTTGTAGGTTTACCAGGTCTTTATTTTTTCTTTAAATTAAAGAAAAAGATTAGTCTTTTACAACAGGAGCAAGACAAGCGAAAAAACGCAGAAGAATTTGTAGATATAAGTGCAAAAGACAGAAATAAAAAGTTAAGCGAAGAAGAAATAGAGAGAATAGACTATAAGTATCACCCAGCTAGTTTAGAGTTTAGCCTAGTAATCCCAGCATATAATGAAGAAAAAAGAATTCTTCCTACAATAGTATCTGCAAATAATTTCATTAGGGAACATTTTAAGTCTTTTGAGATTGTTGTTGTTAATGATGGTAGCTTGGATAACACAAAAGACGTTATAGAAAATCTTATGCAAGATTTCACTAATCTTAGGCTTATCAATCTAGAGCTTAATAAAGGTAAAGGGTTTGCCACAAGAGAAGGGGTTTTGAATTCTAAGGGTAAAATTATTCTTTATGCTGATGCTGATGGTGCAGCTCCTATTAAAGAGTCATTAAGGTTGTTAAGAGCAATTGAAAATGGAGCAGATTTAGCAATAGGCTCTAGAGCAAGATTTTCATCTGATACAAAAATTGAAACATCTTGGCATAGAAAATTTTTAGGTAGAATTTTTAATGGAGTAGTAAATGTATTAATACTACCAGGTGTAGCAGATACTCAATGTGGTTTTAAAATGTTTAATCGAATTTCAGCTTTTACACTATTTAAAAATTCAAACTGTAATAATTTTTCTTTTGATGTTGAGATTTTATTTTTAGCAAGAAAAGCAGGTTGTAAAATTATAGAAGTTCCAATTAATTGGACCAACATCCCCGGCTCAAAAGTAAATATCTTAAGTGATTCCGCAAATATGTTTTTTGATATCGTTAAATTTAGACTAAAAGAAATATTAGGGGCATATAAGTCCTCGAAAGAACTTAAAAAAGAATTGATATCACACTTTGAATCTACAAATTCATAACATCTTTGTAAGTTAAGTTTATTTAAAGAGATTTAACATAAATAACCCCCCTTTGCCCTGGCCTACTACAGCTGGGGTTTTTTTTATGTATTCTCTTAGTCTTGGCCCTAATCCTAGTCTTAGTCTTAATCCTAGTCCTAGTCTTTCTCTTAGTCTTGCTCTTCTATCTTTTTCCTGGTCTCAGATTTTAATAACTTCGTGTAGACATTATTCAGGACGGGATAAATACAGACAGCTAGGATTAAGATTAAGACTAAGACCAAGACTAAGAAAAAGACTAAAGATTAAGAGAAAGACTAAGATTAAGACTAGGACTAAGAGAAAAAGCCAGACTCCACCCTATTCTATCAAGCCATTTTTTAAAGCAATTTGCACTAGTTCTGAATTACTCTTAGCGCTCAGTTTCTTCATTATATTAGACCTATGACTATCAATAGTTCTATTTGAGATATGAAGTAGTTTAGCAACGTCTCTATTAGGAATCCCTTGAGCAAGTAATTTTAAGACTTCAGTTTCTCTATTGCTTAAAGCAGAGAGTTCACTATCTTGCATAAGTAAATCAGTAGCATCTGGACTGATGTATACTAAACCCTTAAGAATAGATTTTACTGCAAAAATTATTTCTTCTTTTTCTGTATTTTTATGAAGATAGCCCTTAGCACCAGCTTTAAAAGCTTCTTTTACAAATAAATTTTTATTAGAAACAACAAGTATTGGAAGAGTATTGATAGACTCGATTGAGCTAAGATTCGGCAACGTTGGATTTAGAACAATTAAATTAGGATTTTCTAATTTAATTAAATTATTGAGTTCTTCAGCATTTTTAGCACAACCAACTACAGTGCAGTTCTCAATGCTTGAAAGCACAGAGATTAAACCTTCTCTTGTTAGAGTGTGGTTTTCAGCAATTATAATCTTATTATCCATGCTGTTTAATTCGGTATAAATTAGTAAGAACTTGAATTATATGACCTTAATTTGGTTCTCATAATTATTTAACAATAAAATCATTGTTTTTGGTATATTATCTATGAGATGAAGTATAAATTGATAATATCTGACTTATTAATATGGCTAAGAAGCAAAACATTGTAAAAAAAGACTCTGTTAAGAAGGTTCGTCCTGAGAATGAGACTAAAGCAGAGAAGTTAAAGCGTATCAAATCAGAAGTAAGTAAGGGCACTTACAGAGTTGATAGCAAAGATCTAGCAAAGGCAATAATTAAAAAGACTAAAGAAAGTTCTAAGAAATAGCCTAAATCTAGCTATAGAAAACACATCTATTCACTTAAATAATATAAGTCATATTAAGTATTAAAATTTGCATAATTTACTTATGGGTGCATTAGAAGCAGTTTCAAAGGTAATTGATGCAATAGATCATGCAACAGATAATGATCCGAGCACTGACCCGTATGCAGATTTAAAAGAGGCTGCACTAGAATTGGCATTGCCAGCAAGGCCTAGCATAGATCCAAATGCTTATGTGGATTTGGGAAAAGTGGCTTCTTCTCTTGTTATGCCTAAGTTAGATATAGAGACTGCAGCAAAATACGCTGTAGATTATATGGATAGCTCTAGAGAAAATGAGCAGGAAAGAGAAGAACAAGAAAGAATAGAGCGAGAAAATTCTAAAAATTTATATTCAATAAAAGAACCTCCTGTAAAGCAAGCATTTGACCCTTTTGAGAACGAAATCAAATATAGTTAATTGAAAAGAAATTCGTAAGTATATTATTTCTTAATGAACACTTAAAGATCTTTCTGCGTTCATTCTCTCTACTTCTAGAGAAACAGCTTTTTTGTCATCTAAAATTGGTTGACCAGTATTAATACTATCTTTATCAACAGCTTCTCTAAGTCTGTTTGAATTAATTATTCCATGCTTTTGGCTATTTGGAACGAATACATGAGCACACATTGTACATTCTATTACTACTATAATACCCTGATAGGTTACTCTAGTATGGTCTGTTAAAAAACCATGATCCCCTTGTTCACCTCCATCATGCCCACAACAGGGGCAACTAAGGTTCTCTACAAATGTTTCCGCAAGGCCTTTAAGTCTGAATTTTAATGACATAAAGCATTAATCGGTAAATGATTTAAATAGCTTAAGTCAAATTGCTAATGTTTCTTAGATAAATTTACGATTTAATATATGTGATATTGGAAAATGAAATTTTAGGCTCAAATCTCTATCGTAGCGAAATAGATCTAATTAGTAATAAGCTAATTGTTTCTTCAGCTATTAGTAAAACATTAATAGCTTTAGCAGATGATGCATATTGTAATTTAAGATTGTATCAAGAAATTTTCTTACATCAGCCTCAAATCATAGCAAAGATTATTAAACTATCTAGTTTTGAAAAAAACACTGATTCGTTAATTCAAGCTATTTCAATATTAGGTTGGAAAAAAATTAGAGGAATTGTTTCTACAATTTGCTTATTTAATGCAAAGAATGAGAATAATTCTGTGCATGACTTAGTATGGCAACAATGTTGTTTAAGAACAATTTTAGCTAGATTAATATCTAAAAAAATTACAATTAAAAAAGAGGAAATAGAAGACATTGAGAAAATTTGTTATTTTCTAGGTCTTGGAAAAATGCAAATTGCAGCTTTTCATCCTCAAGAATACAAAGAAGTAATTGAGATGATAAGAGAAGGTAGCTCACTTAATGAAGCTGAGCAGACTAGATTTGGTTACATCGGTTATGATTTAAGTTATCAGCTTTGTGTAAAAGCTGGTTTACCTCAAAATTTTTCTGAACCTCTAAATGATTATATGGGTAAAGAGCAAAATAGTAATGTTAAGAAAATAATAGCTTTAAGTGAGTTATTATCTAGTTCAATTATTTATCAATATGAGCATCCTGAGCAATGCAAGTATTTAGAAAATGATTTAGGTCTAGAAAGAATGCCAACAATTATCATTCAAGCCTTAAAAGATTTTAAGTTAACTAAAAAAATTAGTGGACTATAAACAGAGAAAAGTTTAAGTCAGAGCAAGGGATAATAGCTCTGCTAGAGTAAGTTTAAGCTCTATTGAATCTTCATCAATTATTAATTGTGTAGCGTTTTCAGTGCCAGTATCTTCTGATTCTATAACAATTGGCGCTTTTATATTAACAGTGCTCTCTAGGAAATTTTTCTTTGGGCTTACTAAACATAATATTTCTGAGCTATCATCAAAACTAAAACTTTTATAAAATTTATTTTTAAAATTAGTAATTGGAATTAAAAGAAATTTTAGCTCTTCTTTCTCTGTGGAGCTAATCCAGTAAAAAGGAGCCTTTGCTTTTTTAATTTTAAACTTAGTCCAGTTTGTAAAACCAATTAGGCCTGATTTGATATTAATTGTTTTTTCTTCTTCAATTTGACTCGAAAATCTTAAGAGAGATTCTTGTGGGGATTCTGGTAGGGAATTTGCAATTGTACTTTCTAATGCTTTTCTGCTCTCATCAAGTATCTCATTATAAATTTCTTCTCTATATATTCTAACTTCTTTAGGAGCTTCTATTCCAATTCTTACTTGTGAGCCTCTAACATCTTGAATAGAGATCTTAACATTTTCACCTAAATGTATTGTTTGTCCTATTTTTCTAGTTAGTACTAACATAATTGTAATTTCTATTTAACTTTTTAAACAGTATAGTAGCGAAAGCGTGGGTATTACAAAAGATAAATTTATACTGTATTTTTTATTAGTATTAGCTGGTCTATACTTTAATTATTATAGTTCCGATCCAAGTCCAGAATATAAAGGCTCTACTCAATCTAGGATTTCTAAGTGTAATGAAACTTGTAAAACTGAGACTTTTAAAGCTAAAGGTAAGTTCTTAAGGTTAAATTTCTCGGCTAAGAAGAAGGTCTTTCTTAATTTAATACAAAAAAACCAGAGTGTAAATCCCAGTAGTAATGAATCTAGAATAATTAAGCCAGTAAGGATATTTAAAGGAGGGAACTCAAACACTCTAGAGTATCGAGGGTTAAAGCATGGAGAGGATTACTATTTAGAAATATCAAAGTCTGTAGAATTAAAACCTAAATTAACATTTTATGATAGTGAATATAAAAGAAGTGATTTAAATTTAATAGAGTTAACGATAATAGCAATATTATTAGGTTTATTTGTTTTTAGGTTTAAATTTAATCTATTTAATTTATTTTTAATAGCGCTTCTATTTCAACTTAGACTAGATACTTATTTTTATTTTGATGAGTGGTCTGTAAATAATCTTTTTTCAATAAAAGATTTTGATTTGCTGAGGCACCGGCATAATGAACATTATCTACCATTTTTTTTCTTATTTTATTTTTTAGAAACAAAATTATTTTCTTTAAATTACAGTTTTTATTTAATTATTTCCTGCTTTGTTCATGCACTTAATTCTCTGTTTGTTAAAAAAATACTATTCATAGTAGCTAAAGAGAAAGAGAA
>CAYOZL010000025.1:28301-31253 GCA_964408435.1 uncultured Bdellovibrionales bacterium
AAAGAGAAAGAGAAGACAAATAAAATTCCTTCGATTTTATCTGCTTTATTTCTTATTAACTCACTTCATTCTGAGGCATTGCACTGGGCCTTTGAGCAAAGTTTACTTATTTGTTCAACTTTAATGTTAGTCTCTATTTTTTATTTTTTAAAATATTTAAAGAATGAATCAAGTGAAAATCAAGTTTACTCTACTTATAAATATTATTTTTTATGTGTAATACCTGCTTTTATTTGTCCTTTTGTTTTTGGTAATGGATTTAGTTTGATTTTGTTGTTAGCAAGCTTTTCTATATTAGTAACTAAAAAATACTTACAGAAATTAAAAGTATTACTACCAATTTCATTTTGGTATCTGTTTAGTTTGACTTTTTATTTTGGTAAAAGTTCTGGATTAGGTTTCTCTATTTCTAAGATTTTGATTTACCTTTTTCACGCTACTCTATACGGAATTGTTTTAAGAGGTGTAGGTTTTACTAATTCTTTAGAGAAAAATTTAGCTAATGAATTTATTGCTAAACAATATTTTTTAAATTATTTGATTCCAACTATTTTAGGGCTTTTAATTTGTATTTTTTTGTATATCTATTCAAGAAAAAAGCAGCAAACTAAAGTCTTTTTAGTTGGTTTTTTAATTCTTATTTCTTCTGTAATACTTCCAGCAGTTTCTAGATGGAGTTTTGGTATAGAACAAGGTTTGAGTTTAAGATATTCCTATTTTGGTGTTTTTGGCTTGTCTTTAATGTTTTTGCCTTTAATTAAAAAAACAAAATTATTTTTTGTAATTACTTGTTTTTATCTATTCCTAAATTTGAATTTAATTTCAAAGTATAGATACTTTTCAAACTACGGAGTTAAGCATGAGACATATGTTAAGCAATTAGTAGAATGGAAATGTGAAAATAATAAGATAGCACCAAAGTACCCAAGCACAATAGTGCCTGGTGGGGGACATGACTTTATATTTAACTCTATAAAATTTATCGATTCAAATATATGCAAAGAGGGCCTATAACTAGACTATTTATAATTTGCTACGAGAAGAATGTTTGCAGAACTTAAGTGTAGAAAGGATGCTTAAGTAAGAGCGTCTTTCATGGCTTTTTGAAAGCCTTTTTTATTTATAGTTCTAAGAGCTCTAGCAGAAAGTTTAATCCTTACCCACTTGCCAGTTCCAGTGTCGAAAATTCTTTTGCTCTTCATGTTAACATTCCACTTAGTTCTTGTTTTGTTTTTTGCATGGCTAACATTGTTGCCACTAAGAGGACCTTTTTTAGATATAACACATTTTCTAGACACTGTTTGAAATCTCCTAATTTTGAGGTCGCATACTACGATAAGTAGTTGTAATAATGCAAATATTTCAATTGGATTAGCTAGTATGTTGAAATTACTAGTTTTTATTGTTTTATGATTAATTAGAGAAGTCTAAATAGGTTTAAAAACAACAAGATAAATTACTGCAAAAAGAATTAAGACTGGAAACTCATTAAACCAGCGGTAAAAAATATGACCGTGTTTGTTTTTATCATGCTTAAAGTCGTTTACGTATTTACCGCAAAGAAAATGATAAACGACTAATACTAAAACAAGTAAGAGTTTTAAATTAATCCATAGTCCATTAAATCCAGTTTCAAGCCAAAGCCAGATTCCAAAAATAATTGTTAGTATTCCACCTGGTGTCATTATTCCATAGAATAACTTTCTTTCCATAGTTTTAAATCTTTCATTACTGATACTGTCATCAGACATGGCATGATAAACAAAGAGTCTAGGTAAGTAGAAAAGGCCAGCAAACCAAGTGACCATAAAGCAAATATGAAGCCATTTTAGGTAGAGAATCATTTACTGTTCTTACTTAAATCAGTAGCAAATAAAGAGCACCTTGAAATACAAGTAAGCTTATTTTGCTCATTTCTAATTTTTACTTCCCAAACTTGAGTGCTACGACCAATGTGAATTGGTTTAGCAATTCCAGTTACATGTCCTTTAGCTACTGCTCTTAAGTGGTTAGCATTAATTTCTAGGCCTACTACATTTGGCTTATCTTCTGTGGCATTTAGCCAACCTCCAATTGAAGCTAAGGTTTCAGCTAGAGCAACATTTGCCCCACCATGCAGTATCCCAAATGGCTGTTTTGTTCTTTCATCAACAGGCATTTTTGCAATTAGCTCATCTTTTTTAATTGATTCAAACTCTATTCCAAGTGAGTTGATTAAGGTTTTAGGCCAGCGCTCCTTTGCAGAGTTAATTTTGTCTTTTACATCGTCAGCTAAATACATATTAAAAACATCCTAAATGCTTGAGTTTAAACGATATTAGCTTTATTTATCTGTGGTGGAAAGTAAAGCTAAAAATAGGTTTGAAAGTAATTGGTCATTTTGTATTATCAAAAGCCTTTTAACTTTAGGTGTCGATAAGTTTTGTTTAGCCCCTGGGGGCAGACCTACTGCAATCATTAACGCTTTAGACCATTTTGAAATCAATCCCATAAAGCACTTTGATGAAAGAGGAATTGGTTTCTATGCGCTTGGGTCAGGAAAATTGACTGGTAAACCTGTAGTAGTAATCACAACTTCAGGAACTGCTTTGGGTAATTTAATGCCAGCAGTAATGGAGGCGTATCATTCAAGAGAACCTTTAATAGTTTTAAGTACTGATTTAAGCTGGGAAGATTCTGGCTCAGGTAAGAATCAGGCATGTAAACAGCAAAATATATTTTCTGATTATACGCAATATAGTTTTGATTTTCCCTGCGTAGAAAATGAATTTAATTTTAACGCCTTACATTCAAATTTAAGACACGCAGTTACAAAATCTTTTTCAGGGCCTGTGCATTTAAATTTTAGATTTAAATCTCCATTTATTAATAACATTGAATTATTAGAAAAAGAGATGGAAACTGAAAAAGTTTATCCAATAAAGTTTTATCCTGAAGAAAAAGAAATTCAAG
>CAYOZL010000026.1:0-6757 GCA_964408435.1 uncultured Bdellovibrionales bacterium
GTGATGGAATCTTTGATGTAGAAGAAGCTGGTGGAACTGATACTGATGGCGATGGAGTAGTCGATTGCTCTACTGCGCCTGATTTTTCTGCAAATGGATTTTGCCCAGACTTAGATTCAGCTGATGGTGGAACTCCACTACCTGTAACAGATGAAGATGGTGATGGAATACCAGACTTCAGACAATTAGGTTTTGCTCTACAGAGTCCATTTTATTTTATTTGGAATTCTTTTGAAGAGCAGCTTAACATTGGAACTCTATTTAATAGGGCTAGTGTCCCAGCTCAAACAACAGTTACTTTAATTGATAGATTTGGAGCTACTTTATCAGGGCAAAGTTTTATTATCCCAGCTCTTGGTCAATTTGATGTTCCGCTTAATTTATTTGGTGGATTTGGTGTTGGAGACCCTATTCTTGGAGAGACTTACGGAACGGTTAAAGTTGAATTTACTCCAGATAATTCAATTGATGGACATTCTGCTCTTTACAGATTTTCACCAGTAGATAGTGATATAGAGTTTACTGTGATTAAAGAATACGCAAACTCTATACTAGGTAATAGTTATGCAGTGGCAAATACATTTCAGCCTAGTTTGGCAGCAGGTGAGAGAAACTATGCAGTAATTCATTGGTTACAACTTACTAATCATAATGAAACAGCGCCTGCTTCTTTCACAGTTAATAGATACGACCAAGTTGGAAGTATTATTGATTCTCGAGCATTAACACTAAATCCTCTAGCAAGGTTTGATATTCAAGCTGGGCATGAAGATTTAGTTAATGGTAGAACTAATGAGGTTAGCTTAATTGAAGTTATTCCAAGTGACCCAACAAGTCCTTACGGTGGAGAGCTATTTAGATATGGTGGAGATAGTGACCCTGGCTTCTTTCCAAGCAAGTATAGTTTTGGTCTTTCAGATAACTTATTAAATGGAGATACAAACACAAAACAAGCTTTCGTATCTCTTGATGAGCAAGCAATTCCGTATATAGAATTGTATAACTTATCAAGCACCCCAGATGTGTTACAAGTTGAGATAAAAGACTACAGTGGAGCTACGCTATTTTCTCAACCAGTAGCAGTAGGACCTATGTCTCAGATTCACTTAACTGCACTAGGTATACTAAGTGCTACTAATCCTGATGGTATCGTTACAGTAAGTAGTGCAGGAGGTAATAACTTCTTTGCTAAGGTTAACCATTATTACTATGAGCCTAATGGAAGAGTGTCTGCAACAAATACAAGACATGGTGACCAGCCTATAGTTACGCAAGGAACTTGTGTCTATAACACTTTTATTGATCAGACTAATTTCCTTAGACTGTTTAATAATGGAACAACTGTTAATAATGTTCTTGTAGAAGCATTTGATTTAAATGGAGTGGCAATAGGTTCTACGACTATAGCGATTCCAGCAGGTCAAGGACTTGATGCTGATTTAATTACAGACTTAGGACTAGCTTTACCGCCAGCAAACTACGGACAAGTTAGACTTACTCCTAGTAATTCAAATGAAGTGCTATCTGATTTAGTTAGAACTAGGAATTCATTCCTAGGAGCATACATTGATTTATATAAATCACTACCTGTTAGATAGCTTTAATAGGATATTAAATATAAAATGCTAATACGTTTTACGTATTAGCATTTTGTTATGAGTTTGTGATCCTTATCTTCCTTTATGCTTAGTAGCTATAAAAGCTGATATGAAAAAAACTTTAGTAAATTACTACTAGCTTTAAGTGAATTACTAAGCCATTCTATCTCCTTGCTTTTCAAATTAGAAATCTGTCGTTCATTTTGATTTATAATTGGTTGTACATCGTAATCCTTTACTTTAACACAAGCACTAGTATTGATAGTTTCAGATATACCATCTGGCAGATTTAGTAAATCTAATATGTCTGATGGGTTTTGACAGAATTCTTCGTATGTAAATAGAGGGACATTAAGCTTTGAGACTAGCTCTTGTATTTTGATACTTTTACTCAACCATCCTTGTAGCAAATCACTAAGTATTTTTTTACGTTGGTCTGAATTTAAATTATCAGCATTGTTGCGTCGATAAAGAATGCTTGCACAATTTGCATATGGATTTCTGTTATTTGCAATTAAAGAAAAGTTTTTAAATTGTGATGAAAGTTTTTCTATTCTCATCATGTTAGGAGGACTTTTTTCTATAACTACATTAATATTTTGATTTAAACGTCTTTGTTCCTGATATTTATTAAGCCAAACCGCTTTTACTGAAGAGTAATTCACTTCTTTTTTTTCAGACCATCTGTCTTTATCGCATAAACCAGGGATTAGCCATTGGCCTTCTCCTCTATTTTGTAAAATCATTGTTTTATCACTAGTGTTTAATAGTTGAGATAGTGCAGTAGAACCTGAACAAGGAGGAGTGATTATGAATAAAAAATGAGGCTGATTATTGTTATCAAATTTTGGTAAAGGCCATTTGTTATTTTCACTTAACATTTATTTTTGTCTTTTTTATCGAATAATAAAACTAGAGCAAATGTCGTAATGCTTGAAATTTTTAGGCTATTAGTTTGTGAACAATAGCTTAACTAGTAATAATTAGCGGGTAATAATAGAAAAAGAACTTTTTATGCTCTTTTTCTATTGCCTTCATCTCCACCAAGTTCCATATCTTTAGAATCACCATCAGTTGGTAATTTAGATTGAACACCTTGAAACATCGGCGAGCTAGAAAGCGCAAGTACTGAATTACAAGCAAGTTCTATGCATAGTAAATCTCTTGGCCCTAATTTAATTCTTCTTCTTTCTTCTTCGCTTCTACCTGAAACGATTCTTAGCCAACTGACTTCTTCACCTGATAAACTTCCTTGAGCACCTTTAGGTTTGTCTCTATAAAGTTTAACTAGTACGTCTCCGCCGTCGTCTCTGATAATTACGTTTTCATCTAGTGATTCAACTCCGTAAAGAAACGCTCTAGCAGTAGCCCATAGGCCACCAACTGCAGAAAGAGGAACGTGAATATCGCATGAGCCTGGGGCGTTTGGAGACATCTCTCCATTTACATTTGGTACATACCAAAGTCTTAGACCGTTTGATTCTGGGATTAATTGTAGTCTTCCGAAAGACTTTCCTATTGTAAAATGCATTCTGTCCATAAATCCTTTTTTACTAACCTCCTAATGTTAATTTGTTTTTCTTCATTTATAAAATACTACTTATTTTGTGCCTGAGCAATCGTATCTTTACTTTTGCCACCAAATCTTAATTTTCCAACTGAGCCTCTCTTATTAGCTTTATTTTTGGGCTTACTATCAGGCTTATTTTGAGTCTTGTTATCAACTTTATTTGCCTTTAAATCTTTATTCTCAGCTTTTACTTCAGTTTTTGCTGCTGTTTTAGGCGCAGATTCAGGTTTAGCTTCAGGCTCTGGGTTTTCCGCAACAGTAGTTCTACTTCTACCCATTCCTTTAAATCCCTTAAACAAGTTTAATCTAAATGTAGAACCAGGTTCATCTTGTTCTGGAGGCGGAGGTTGTTTCCCCGCTTCTTTCTCTTGCTGTCTTTGCTCATCAACTTGTTTTTGATGACTAATATCTTCGTTCTTTTTCTTATTAGTCTGGCTCCTCTCAACACTTAAAATGTGTTCATCTACCCACTCAGCCAAACCAATTTCATCAGCTTCAACAGTTTCGTATCTAGTTAAATACTCTCTTCCTTCCCAAGTTGAAGGTAAATCTGCATTAAACCAGATTGCTCTTCCTTTTCTAAGTCTTCCATCACCCTTATCAAACCATGCTAGCCCTTTCTCTGCAGACATCTCGTGTTTTAGCTCTTCTACACTTACTAGTTCTGTTTCATCTTCCATTTCAGTGAAGCCTTCTCTGGTTCCCTCAGCTCCTCTTTTGTTGAATTCTAAATGTTTAGTAAGTAAACGAGCATTTTTACTAGTAGAGGTAGCAGTAGAAACTGTTCTTTTTGTGGTGTTGATTTTTCCAATCCACTCACTCATATCCTCTGCTGTTCTGTTATCACCAATTCTCATGATAACTTTTAAATTCACATTTGCAATTACTCTATCGTAGAATTCCTGACTTAGTCCCATAGACTGGTCCATTAAGCCACTAATAGACTGAGCTCCGAAAAGGAGAGAAAAGCGACCTTTCCTTGCTAGTTCAAAAAGGTTTGCCCAAGTTGGACCAAAAGTAGAAGCACCCTCATCAATAATTACTAAGTGTGGATCTTCTAAGTGGTGAACTCTACTGGATGTAACTTCACCAATAGAAACTTCTAAGTCTTCTCTAAATACTTTTACCATCCTAGCAGCACTTTCTGCTTCTTCTAGTCTTGGTAGCATGTAGTAAATAAATTTTCCTCTAAGAATCGCATCTGTAAGTGATAAGTCTGCTCTTGGGACACAGAACATCTCTCCTGCTTCTGAGTTTGCAATTGAGTGTAGCTCTGAAGCTATTCCTCTTAAGTTATCAGTAAGTCTAGCAGAATCTAAGCTTCCTTTAGCATTTCTATAACTACTTGCTAAGTGACCAAGTTCAACCATTGCCTGTTTTTCACTTTGTTCATGAAGTAATTCTCTTAATCTCGGATAAGCAACTGTAAAAGCTGAAAGAGCTACTGCAACGTCTCTTACTGACCAAGCTAAACCTAAGCTTTCCATCGCTCTAACTACTCTGTAAACAGCATCTGCAGCTAGTCTATCGTAGTGTTTAGTTGTACTTGCATCTGAAGTTGGAGGTAAACCACAACGAAGAACTTTTCTTGCTTTAACATCTTGTCTTTGCGTAGTGAAAACAAAATTGTAAGAACAAACTGGGTCGAATGGATCTACTACAATTAAGTCTTCAATTCTTCCTGTAATTAAGGCCATCATGATAATATCAGCTAAAGTTCCAGGATCTCTTTTTGCATCAATAAAAGTAAAACCACTTGCTCTACCTCTGGCCATTTGCTGAAACATTAGGCCTTCAAGCCAAAGCGTTTTTCCAACTCCCGTTTTTGCAAATACTGCTCCGTGACTGCATATTTCATCATCACTAACCCAAATAGGTTCTCCTGAGTCTAGCTCAAAGCCAACAAGGTATTTATCTATCATTGATTTACCTTTAGATTGGCATTCATTTAATGCGTCTTCAAAAGCTTTTCTTTTTGGTGGCATTCCTAAAACTGGTTTTCCGCCTCTTCTTTCAGATTCTTTTTCTCTCTCTGATTCTATCCAGTTGCTATGACTTAAGTTAAAAGCTGCATAAAAAATAGCAATGCAAGGAATGATTCCACAAAGGAGTAGTAAGCTAACAGGATGTAAGGATTTAAAAATTCCAGTAGTCGCTAAAAACAACGCTGCTAAAATCAAAGCGATAGCAAACGTAATGATATTGTGGCGTTTTGTCGCAAACTTTGTGCCAAAATTCTCTATTTCGTAATTACGTGCCATTCTTTATTTTTTTAATCTCTTCCTGATTATCCTGTTGCTACCGCTTCAGGTTCTACTTTTTTCTTTGTACTAACTTCAATTAATTCAGGCATTGGTGCATCTGAGAAGTAATTCATCTCCCAGTGCTTACCAAAGATTTCTACAAATCTTCTGTGTCTTAAAGGTACCATGCCAGGTAAACTCTCTTTATCTTCTCTTCCAAATTCTAAAGATTTACTTAAACTAGCTTCAACCATTCCAATCATTGGAACGGCATCGTCTCCAACTCTTGTGCTAAGCCAATTATGTTTTGTAAGCATTCTTCTTACTATTTTCCAACGCATAGCTAAGTCTTGTGTTTTTTCTTTTTCAAATAACTTGCTGAAAATCTTTTTTGAATCTTCTGAAATGTTATCTGCTTCAAGTGCTTGTCTTTTAAATCCAGGTAACCTTGCTGAGATGCTTATTCTAGCTTGAGATTTTCTTGTTAGTTCAAGTAGCTCGTTAATTCTTTCAAGACGCTTTGGGTGAAAGTTCTTTAATGCAAGTTCAATTGCTTTTTTAACAGGTGTTAAAACTACTGATTTAAAAGGTATTCCTCTGTCTTTATTAAAATCTACTTTGTTTGGCGTTGTTTTTTCTTGATGCATCTTCTCTTGGTGGAAAGGCTTAGTAAATTCAGCTAAATTCTTCTTCCAGTTATTAGCAATTTCATCAATGTTTGCATCAAGCTCAACTAAGTTAGCAGACTCAGCTCTTTTCTCTGGGTTAGAATATAATATTTCTAAACAATCTCTAATTGCTCTACTTTCTAAAGGCATATTAATTGGTAGGAAAGCTCTGGCAAAATCACCATGTCTTCTAGAGCAAATTATTGCTTGTCGCATAGTTAATCTTTGATCTCCGTTATATTCTTTTGAGTAAGTAACAATAGAGTGGAGAACTGCTCTTGCCTGTAGGTGAGGGTAGTTTGATATTCTAACAAAGCCGTTTTGGTTCTTTTTAAAAACTAAAGATTTACCTGCTTCAGTTGCAAGGTATGAAGTAGCAATCATTTTAATAGGAGTTTTCCCAAAAGCCCATAAGCGTTTTGGAGTAAGTGAGAAAGTTAATAGTCTAGATAGCTCTGAGCTAGAAGCTGTTAATTTATTAAGATTGTTTAAATGGCCAGCAAAGTTTTTCTCTAAGGCTTCTTCTTTAATTCCTTTTTTGTCTAAAGAGTCTATATATCTTCCTATTTTTTTTCTGGCATCTAATATTGCGCTTAGTCCGTTAAGAGCACTATCTATAACTTTTCCATCTTTGTTGTTTATGAAACCAGTATCGCTTTTTTTGAAAGTGTTAATTTC
>CAYOZL010000026.1:6857-31040 GCA_964408435.1 uncultured Bdellovibrionales bacterium
ATATAAGAAACTAGCTTTCTAGCTAGGTAAGTTAATACGGCTCCAAATGAAAAACTGTCTTCATTGTTATTAGAAGATTTAGTTTCAAAAACTCCATCTAGAGTTTCAGCGATTTTTAAATAAATACTTGATGCTCCGGGAGTAATTACAAAGTAGGAATCTTCAAGCCAAGTTATTTTATTATTTAGTTCTGCAGAAGTTTTTTTCTCCCAACTACTGTTATCACTTGGAAGATCGTATTTAGGAAGAATCAGAGAAAAGATATAAAGTGAAATTAAGCATAAAAAGAAAGTTCTAAATAAACCCCATCTACCAAGCGCATCTTTTTCTGCTTGTCCTTTTAATCGTGATATTCCTTTACTTAAATTGTAACCCACTTAAACCTTTTCATAGTTCTGCTTTATTATAAAGCAGCCTTAAAATATAGACTTATATATAATGTTGATTAAATCAATATTATATTCAAATTTCAAGTCTACTAGCTATAGTGTTATGGAGTAAAAAATATATTTGTCACTATAAAACTAGGAATTGAGCAAGATTATACATTAACATCTATAAAAATTGCCATATAATCATAAAAGAATCCTTTATCAGATGACACTGTTTCGATTTATATAGTTATAACTACAATAAGCATTCGAATTAAATCTCGATTAGCGTTTTTAAGTATTTGAATTTATTAAGGTTTTTAAGGTTGAAATGAGATTATCAATTAAATTAGCAGTTATTTTAACATTATTTTTTACTACTTTTGCTCAAGCTCAAACTGCAAGATATGCTAGTGAGTCCAGAGCAAACGCTGCAGTGACATATTACGCAAGGGCTAGAACGATGTTAGTTGAAGCCTTAGCTGAGTATGAACAAGGTAAAAAATACGCAAGACCTGATATGTTGCATGACTCAGAAGAGTTCAGATTAACTCTAATATCTCTAACCGAACAGTTAAATAGCTTAGTAGACCCACAAATTAGAATAACAAGAGATGGAGTAAGAGTTAGAGCAAATCCTCGAATGATCATGAGAAAAAGCCAAAGATTACCTGATGTTATCAATGGCGCTGAGGATGCTAATGATTACGGTGAGAAAAGAAGGCTTAAGAGAATTCAGGAATCTAGAGCAAAGCTATATAGTAAGAAAGAAGCTGATATGGCTTTAGAATTACAAAAAAAATCAGAAGAGTTAGCTAAAGCGAAGGCTATGGAAGCAAAAGCCATGGAATCTAAGGCTGAGGAGCTTAAAGAAGAGCCTGAGAGCGAAATGCTAAATAAGGATGAAGCTAGTCTAGAAGAAGAAAATATAGATCAAGAGATAAAAGATGTTGTTGAGCAAAAAGTATTAGAAGCAAAAGAGCAAGAAGAGGCGATAAGTGCTTTGAATACAGTAGATTCAGAACAGGAAGTTTTAGATGAAGCAAATGTTCAGCAAGATGCAGTAGCATCAGCAATTGAAAAGACAATTCAAGAAAGATTGAAGAGTCTAGAGGTTGATTTAGAGAACTAAGGATAGGTTTATGCAATTTGATAGCGGAGAAGTATTGCAGGGTTTAGATGAAGATTGGTCTTTCATGGGTGGTAATGCCATGGAGTGGGCTTGTGGATTAGTAGTGTTTTTACTTATTAGTTTATTTGCAGATAGCCCAGCAAGAGCAATGCCTTTTATGCTTTTAGGTTGGATTTTAACAACAACTACTTTGGCATCACTTAGAAAAAGTTTTCCTGATCAACAAAGAGGTGTGAAAAATGCAGTTTGTACAGCTTGCGGATTTCCTCCACCAGGTATTCCAGCACCATCTAGCTTAATGCCTTTTTGGAGCGGAGCACATTCAAGAGAAATTGACCCTAAATCTAGATTTGTAGAATTAGATTTAGATCAAATGTTTCCAAGTTTTAGGAGGCAGTTTGAAGAGGCTGAGGAGTTAGAGTAATGGCTAAGAAATCTGTAAATATTAAACATGATTTAAAACAGCTTGAAAGAGTAGCTGGTAGAGCTGGTAGTGATACTATTAGGCTTTGGGAAGGTTATAGAGAGCAGGCTTATTTATGGAGAGCCTTAGCACTCATTCAAATGCCTTCAACAGCATTATCAATAGCTGCAGCTTTAATAATGTATTTAATAGCAGATACTATTATTGAAGTTCCTGAAAGACCTCAACCTGGTTACTATTCAGTTAGACAATTACCAGATAGTCAATTTGTAAACGCTGCAACTCAAGTAGTTAATTTGATTTCAACTTACCAGCCCGCAGTAGCTAGAAGACAGTTTAAAACAGCAAGAAAATTTTTATGGGAACCAGCTTTAACAGAGTTTGAAGGAACTATGATGGGTAGTGAGCTTCAAACTATTGAAGAAACAAAGCGTTCTCAAATGTTTTTTATAAATCCAAGACTAATCAAAGTAGAAAGGTTTCCTGAACTAGATAAAGTTGTGGTGAGAATTCCAGGTGTAAGGTTGAAGCTAATTGGTAATAAGCCTCTACCAGCAGACCAAGTGGTTTATTATGTGAAAATGACGACTATTCCAAGAAATGTTCACAATGAATATGGAATTGTAGTTGTTGATATGAGATTACGTAGGGCTAATCAAAGACAGGTTAGTCGTGAAGATAAGATGGAAAGAAATGCTGTAAGGAAGCAGCAAAGAAGGAAATAAAGGTAGAAAGAAAAAATAAGGACGTTTTATGAATAGGTTTTATAATATTATATTTTCAACAATCGTAGTGGCTATATTTACTACATCTGTATCTGTTAGCCCGGCTTTAGCTAGAGAAGTTAAATACTCAGGTGGAGAAGTTGCAGTTTATGTAACTCCTGGAGAGCCAACACAAATTACTTTTCCAAGTAAAATTGAAGGTGGTTTTAAAAGAAAACATTCTTCATTAGCACTTCAAAGACAAGAGAATTTTTTAGTTGTATTCGCACAGCCTGAAATTCCTTATGAAGGTGAAGCTTTACTAGTTCACTTAAATGATAAGCGTTCATATGCAATAAGAATTCTTCCATCTGATGATGATAACACTAGAGATGAGTTCATTGATGTTAGAGATGATAGAGCAGATGTGCTTGGAGATAACGTAGCTCAAAAAGATCCTTACTTACAACCAAGAGGTTTTACTCCTCCAAGTTTCGTAAGTGGTTTAATGAGAGAAATGATTTTAACTGCTGAATTTGGGAAAAGAGGAAGTATTCCAGGATACAGAAGGTCAAATAGATACACAGGTGAGACTGTTCTACATGACGGAGCAATTGAAGCTAAGATTAAAGAAATTTTTATGGGAAGTGATCTTTGGGGCTATGTTTTAGAGGTTAAAAACCTACAAAATACAGCTTATAAGATTAATCCAGCTACTTTTCGTTTAGATGGAACAAGAGCAGTAGTGGCAGAGAATTGGGAGTTATCTCCTAAGCCAAGAACTGCTGAGCAAAAATTAGCTAAGGGCGATAGCTCAAAGGTTTATATAGTAACAAGATCTTTAAAGAGATAGGTTTTTTATGAAGTTAGATGATTTAAAACTCTTAATTAAAAATGACCGCAGAATCATGTTTGCGGCAATATTTTTAATCGTAGCAATTTTTATTACTCTACTAACAAGTGGTGGTAGTGGTAAAAGAAGAGCGAGAATAGTTCCAGAAGTTTCTCCTAGTCAGCAAGGAACAGGAGCAAATGAGGCTTATGGTGATTTAATCGTAGCTTTTAAAAATGATATTGAATCTGGAAAGCAAGAAAGAAAAGAGCTTTATGATGTGCTTCATAGAACTACAGTAGATTTAAAAGAAAGAAGAAAAAGAGTTGATGGTATTTTTGAAACTCTTGTTGATAAATTTGAGCAGTTAGCTAGGGAAGTTGATTCATTAGCATCAGCTCTAAAATCTCAAAGTGCAGATGTTCCTTTACCTGGGAGTATTGAGTTAGACGGCCCAGATGAGTTAGAGCCATTAGGTTTCGATACTCCTACTGTTGCCCCGCCTCCACCAGAGCCAGAGCCACTTAGAGTAAGTGTGATTGCTCCAGGAGATCAGGTTCAAGTTCAATTAATTACTGGTGTTAATGCTCCAACTGATGGAACACCTTATCCGGTAGTATTTAAGCTCGTTGGTCCTGTAGAAGGTCCAGATGGTTCATCATTAGATTTAGGAGAAGCAAGATTAATTGCTGCGGCTCAAGGTTCAGAGACAGATGGTAGAGCGTTATTTAGATTAACTCAGTTATCTATTAGACATCCAAATGGCAGAAGAGCAGTTATTGATGTTGATGGCTGGATTGTTGGTGAGGATGGAGTAAGAGGTATGCAGGGTAAGTTAATTGATAAGCTTGGAAGATTAATTGCAGCTACTGCAGTTGTGAGTGGAATATCTGCATTTGGTGAAAGATTAGACCAAAGAACAAATGTAAGAGTGGCCAATGGTGGAGGTTTAGCAGTAAGTGGAGAGGATTTAGATTTTGCAGCAGCTTCTGCAATCACTGATGCCTCAAATAGATTAGGTGGAGTTTTACTTAATAGGTATGAGTCTTTAATCCCTGTAGTTGAAATACTTTCAGGAAGAGAAGCAGCCGCGATATTTTCAAGGCCAGCTGAAATAGCAATTTTACAAAATGAACTAGCTTTTGGAGGCGGGGCACCCGCTTTATAGTGTGGTTCATAATTAAGGGGCTTATAAAAAAGGTTTTTTAAGAAGAGTTTTTTAGGAGAAGGGAAATGAGTAGGTTTTTAAACATTTTATTTATATTAGCTTTAGCAAGTTCATGTGCTGTTGTTGGTCCAATAGCTGATGAAGCAAGTCCTTTTACTGAGGGTAATGCAACAACAGAATTAGGTAAAAGAGATTTATCTGCTCTACAAAGTTCAGGTGCTAGTGGTCCAGCAAGTTCTTCAAGACACGCTTTAGAAGTTTTAGGTTCATACAGAAGAGCTCAGGCTCCAGAGCCTGCATATCCAGTAGTTAGGCCTGCAGAAGTTAGATTAATGTGGATTCCTGATCATTTAAACAAGCATGGAGATTTAGTTACTTCTCATTATTATTACTTAAGAGTTTTAAATGATAGATGGGCTGTGCAAGATGCTTTTGAGCTTGAAGGTCAATTAAAAGGTAATGCTTCGAATGCTGGTTCTAGTTCATTTGGTTCTGGTGGTGGTGGTTCTTCATCTTGGGTTTATAAAGAAGAATAAAAAGAGGAATAAAAAGTGAAAATAAGCTTAAATATTATTTTATTCTCTGTGTTGTTATTTGCAGTTTCTTGCTCAAGTACGAAGGAAGTAAAAACAGTTAGATACTATCAACCAGTATATAGATCTAGCCCTCCAGATACGGTTTATTCTAGGGTAATGTGGTCACATCCACCTCATCCTGTAAAGCCTAGAACTAAGTCTAATGCCCCTTTATTACTGCCAAATTTCAAATTTGAGTTACCTAATACAACTTTTGATGTTGCAGTAGAGTCTCTTGCTCAAGCGCTAGGCTATAGATGGGACTATCCAAGCAGATTAGCTAAGAAAAAGATTCAAATTAATATGGAAGGAAGTGCTGTAGAGGTACTAGCTGAAATCAACAACCAAGCGAAAACTAAACTTATTTTGGATCATTCTACTCGAATGCTCAGACTAGTGAGTAATGGACCAACATTGCCGAAAAGGTAGCCGGCGAGGATGAAGGATGCTGAATGAGTATAAATAGATTAACAAGGCAAAGATTATACGAAGATGAACAAACCTTTAATAGTCTGCTTCCGTACGTGAAGTGGGACTATGAAAATATGGTTTTTCTTCATAGTGATGCTTCTATTTGGTCAATCTGGCAATTAAGCCCAGTTCTTTTAACTTCAATTTCTGATGCAGCAGCTTTTCAAACTTGTTCTGGAATTCAAGAACTTCTTGATTCGATGGAAGAAAATATCAGCTGCCAGTTCTCTTGGATTACAACATTTGATGTTGGAGATATTCTAGATCGTTGTTTGTATGACTACCCACTAAGTGGCGTAGCTGGCTGGATGGCTAGGCGCTGGGTAAGACTTGTTAAGAATCAGTCTAAGTCTGAGCAGTATGAAAGAAGATGTAAGAAATTAAGATTAGTTGTTGCTTTTAGATACGATCCACCTTGGAAGCAAAAAAGCGCAATGGATGGTCTACTAGATTCAATTAGAATTTTAACTCACGGTGCAAAAGATCCTAAGCAAGATGGGCAAAGAGCTGAAGAGTATAAAAGATATGTAGAGAAATTTAGAGGAGAAATCGAAGGTAAGATTGCTAGAATGAGTGATTTAGGCCTAAGACCTAGTAGAATAGATGGACAGGGTTTAATCGATATTCTTTACCCACTGTTTAATAGAAGAAGCACTAAAGGTGGTAAATTTAAAAGAGGAAGATTTAATTCAGTTGCAGTTCCTCAGTACGATCCAGATGATTTACTATCAAATCAAATTTCAGACACACCAGTGTATCATCCAGAAGATGGATTTATCGTTAAAGACGGAAGAGTTTATCATACAGTTAGTATGGTAAAGCCTCCTAAGCAGTGTTTACCTTTAATGACGGTTCCAATGCAAAGTTTGCCGATGGAATCTATTTTTACTGTTACTTATTCAAAAGACGGGCAAGAAGATCAGTTAAAAAGGCTAGACAGATTAGATAGAAGTCTAGGTTTAAGAGAAATTGGTGCAATGGGCAGAGCTAACCAAAAAGTGTTACACCAAATTTCAACTATTAGACAAGCTAGAGATGAGCTTTATGCTAACAGATCTCAAATTTGTAGAGTAGGAGTTCACCACTTACAAATTACAAATAATTTAGACGAGGCTAGAAGAGCTTCTAGTGAAGTGCTGGCAATGTTTCCTGCACTTAATGGTGCTAGAGCGATGTCTCATATGATTAGTGATTTAGGTGTAATGGTTAATACGCTACCAGGTGCTTACGATCCTAGCACAGATGGTCCAGGTTGGACTTCAATGGTTAGGTCTTCAAGAGCGGCAAGAATGTTACCAATTTGGGGTAACTGGTCTGGAAGTGAAAATTCTTTATTTGTTCTACCTAGTTTATGGAATAGAGAGTTAGTACACTTTGATTTATTTGATTCGAATTTAGCTCCAAACGTAATTATGAGTGGTGTATCAGGGGCAGGTAAAAGTTATTTACTTTGTTTCTTATTAATTACTCTTAATAGAGGGCATTATTCTGAAAAGCCAGATGGAACTAAAGTTGAAAAGCCACCTATTACTTTTGTTTTCGATAAAGGAATGCCTAACTTACCATGTGGTTTTGAGAGATTAGCAAAGCTATTTGGTGGTAGAATTTATCAAGCGACTCCATCACGTGCTCCTGCAATGAATTTCTTAGCAAGAGTTGGTGAGATGGACCCAGATAGAACAAACGAAGATTTTAAAGATCTATTTGATATTTGTATCGATATTATTGCTGATATGTGCACAGAAAGAGATAACACTCTTAGCAGAATTCAGAGAAACGAAATCATAGAATCTATGATGGAAGCTCACTATCGTTTCAGACATGGAAATCAAGAAAGAGAATTTTTATTAAGAGATGTAGTAAAAGTTTTAAAAGAACCGCCAAGGCCAGCTGAAACTGAGCCTCACTTTCATATGCGTCAAGAGTTAGCGATTTTAATGAGAGAATATTACGGCGATGGAACTTACGCTAGATTCTTTGATAGAGCAGGTAGATTAGAACTTAAAGAAAGATTTATCGTTTTTGATTTAAAAGGTTTAAGTAGGAATCCTGATTTACAAAAAGTTTTTCTAAAAGTAGCTATGATTTGGGCTGATGAGGTAATGAACACTCCGACTGAGCTAGATACAAGAAAGCTATTAGTATTTGATGAAGCGCACGATTTAATTGGTAAAACTGCATCAGGTGTAGTTGAAGCAGCATTTAGACTTTATAGAAAACGTAAAGGTATTGTAATTGCAGCATCTCAGTCAGGAGAAGATTTCTATGCTGGAGAAGGTGGACAGGCAATTGTTCAAAACAGTTCTCATAAGATTTTCTTAAGACAAGACCCTGCGAAGTTTCATGTAACTGCTGAGGCATTTAATTTAAATCCACAACAAGCAGAAACTATTACAAGGTTGCATACAATTAAGGGAGTTGAATCTCAATTCTTCTTACTCTCTGATATTGGAGAAGCGGCATTAGTTCTTCCTGCTGAGCCTTCATTTTATTGGGTCTCAACGAATAATGGTGATGATAACCAATTGTTCTCAGCGTTGTTGGAAGAAGCTGATGGAGACTTTGTAGCAGCACTTAAAAGAGCAGTAGAGATAGCTCCTAGAGGTGCAAAAGATTTAATGCAAAGAAGAAAGATGTTTGAAGAGGTAATGCAACAAAAGGCAAAGCATGAGCCTTTATCTGCACAAACTCAAAAACGTGCACTTAATGTAAAGGATTCAATGAAGGTGGCTTAATATGAATAGGATAACTAAAAAATTAGTAAAGACCATAGCAATTACTTTAATAATGTTTTTTATAAGTTCTTGCGCTGCATCAAAAGTTCAAACTGGTTCAGTGCAAACAGTTGTCTCTCAACAAAGAATTAATGAGCTACAAAAAGACCCAGTGCCAGGAACGCATTTGCAACCTTGGCAAGAAACCTATTATGATTATGTTAGAGTTCCAGGAGCAATAGACCCAAAAGGACTATACTATCGTCCAAGTCATAAGATGGTTTACGAAATAAGACCTGGGAAATATCAAAAAGTTCAATATCCAGAAAAGATATGTAATTCTACAAGTTCTTGTGATGTTCAGTTAAAAGCCAATGTAGCTAAAGACGGTGCTGTTAAGGAACAGAGGGTTAAGAGGTAGATATGTTTAATAAAAGGTTTAATAAGATATTTAATATTAAAAATACTGGATTAGTTTTCATTTCTCTTTTATTATTCTCATGTAGCAGTTCTAAAAAAGGAATAGTGCCTCAAACTAAATATATAGTTCAACAAAAGGCAGCAGTAATTCCTCCAGGTGCAGTAAGGTATTGTTGGGAAGAGCCAATGGTAGAGTTTGAACAAAATAGTCCTGGGCTTGACTCAGATGGAAGATTTTATAGACCAGCTTACACGGCGATTAGAGAAGTAAAACAAGGCAGATGGAGACCTTGTAGAGAGCCGAAAAGTGAGGTTAGAGGAGAGACGAAAAATGAATGGTAAATTAAAGGAAATAGCTAAGTTTTTAGTTTGTGCTCCTGCATTTTCTCAAAGAAATATTACTTCTATTGGTTTAGTGGTAATTTTCTTCTTAGTCTATGTAATGGCAGGAGGTAAGGTTACAACATCTTTACCTAAAATGCCTTCAAGTAAATCTGCATTTGGGGTTCCAGTTAAGAAGACTAATAGTGCGTTTAGTAATAAGTCTAGTAACAAACTTACTAACAATTTATCTAAGAGAGAATCGAAGTCAGTTCTTGGTGAGATACGCTCTGCAAAGAAAAATGATGTAGATTCTAAAAGAGCTAAGATAGGAAGTCTTTTTACTGATGACGAGAGAAAAGATTTAGAAAAACAAGAAATAGATCAAGATGGTCTTGTGAAAGGACATAAGTTTGTAAATAGAAAAGAAAAAAGAATACTAGAGAAATCGCAAAGAAAAGAATCAGATTCTTTATCTTTAATTGAACAAAGACTTAAATCTAGGAATCATACTTTTTTATTAGATCAATAGTAGAGTTGTTAAAAGCATGGCAAATTTTGATATAGACATAGATGATGAAATCGAAGCACCACCTCTAGAAGGAGTAGGTGAAACAGGTGCAGAGATTGTAGAAGAGGGTGAAGAGGTAAGATACTACTTTTATCCTACTTGGAGATCTCAATTGATGTATATTTTATTATTTATTGTACTATGTATTTTAACAGTAGTTGTCTCAAGATATGTCCCAGCTTTAGTAGTAGCGGGCAGTTTATTCAGCATTGGTAAGACAACACTTTACTTGTATTTACCGATACTTACCTTAATTCCTGGCGCAGTCTTAGGTAAAATCCTGATTAATATGTATGACGCCAAGTATATAATTGATGATCATGGTGTTGAAGCTCAAATAGGTTTAGTTTCTTTTAATTTAAGACAACCGAAACTTAGATGGGAAGATATTAGAGGAGTGGAGCCTAATCAAACAATCTGGGAAAGATTATTTGGAATAGGAAGTGTTTTAATTGGAAGTGCTATGACACAAGATGTGGAAGTAGTAATGGGTGGTGTTGCGAACCCAAGAGCTATTCAGCTTTTAATCTGTTCAGAAAGGGATAGAAAGCTAAAAGAGCTAAACACAACAGCAGCAAAGCATATGGTGACTTCGTCAGAATAGACCCAAGATAGACGTTTAGCTGTAGGTTTTATAATACTAAGGAAGGTTTTGAAGAAGAGTTTTTTACATTCATATATAATCTCTACATTCTCGGCAATATTTTTGCTGTTTAGTCCAAGCTATGCTCAATCTGAAGCAAGAGGCTTGTTGAAAAATTTAGATAGTGACTATGTGGCTAAAAATTATACAGCTCAGAATAAAGTAATGAAAAAACAGCAAGATGTATTAATTGCTGAAATCTTGAAATTAAAAAAACAATTAAAAGAAAAAAAATTAAATGAGAACTCTATTAGAGTAGATAGTAGTGAATTAGATTTAACTAAAAAAAGATACGAAGCTCTTAAAAAAGCATTAATTGATACTAAAAGTAAAAACTCTGAGTTAGCTTCTGCCTCAGATTCTCTTAAAGTACAGAATGCTTCTTTAAGTAAAAGTTTAAAAGTAGAAAAGGCTAACTCAACACAGTTGTTGAAAAAATTAGAAGTTTTACTAAGTAGGGTAGAAAATGTAGAGCAGGGATATTCTAAAAAATTAAAATCAAGTAATAAAAATTACGAGAAGAAAATAGAAATATATAAGGCAGAACTACTAAATAAGCAGAATAAAATTGTTAGTAATGGAGCTGAAAAAGATTTAGTTAGTAAAAAATTAATAGATTCAAATCAACAAGTAGAAATGCTTGAAAAGAAATATGAAGCTCTTAAAAAAGCATTAGAATCTACTTCAGAAAGAGCAAATGATTCAAGTCAAAAAAATAAAAAGTTAAATAGTAGTGTTCAGAGTTTAGAAAAAGAAATTAAGCTTTCTAAACAAGAAGTTAGTGAATTAAAATCAACTAGGACTGAATTGGCAAAATTAAAAATTGATTTTGAAAGTGCTAAATCTGAGATAGCGCAAAGAAAAAGTTACTCTGAAAATTTAAATCAAGAGATAACTAAATTAAAAGAAATAAAAAAAGAATATATAATTTTGAAAAATGAAAATATGCTAAAAAATTCTGAACCTGGTTTATCTATTAACCGGACTAAGAATAGCAACCAGAGAGTAGGTAAAAGTCTTGATAGTAGTGTTAATCAAAACAGTGTTGACCGAAAAAAGTATGAAGAAACAAGACTAGCTTTCGAACAAGCTCAAAAAGACTTAGAAGGTTACACTAGAGCTGATGATGGTTTTAGTAATAGTAAGGAAAGCATATTAACAATAACAGGTTCAAAAGTTAATCTAAGAAATGGGCCAGGGTTAAAGCATTCCCCAATAATGCAAATATCTAAAGGTGCAAAATTAACCATAGAAGCTAAAGAAGGTGAGTGGTATAGAGTTTATACTCCTACAGGTTCTAGAGCGTATGTTCATCAAGATGTAGTCGAGATTGGACATAAGCAAGCAGCAAAGAAGGTAATTCGAAAGAGCAAGAAGCTTATTCCATTTGGTTCAGTAAAAGTTGCAGGCAGAAGTAGTGGGAGAAACGCAGGGAGAGCGGTTCCTAGTAAAGTCGGAACTAGGTCTAGAAGAAAAGTTGAAAATAAAACAGTGTCTACTGAAGCCGTGTCTACTGAGGAACTTGCAATCAAAAAACTAAGAACTGCAATGGGATTAGGAGGCGCTAAGTAATGAAAAAAATTCTTTTTGCACTACTTATACTCTTTCCTCTAAATGCAGTAGCAGAGTCTACTTTAGCTTTCGTTTTTCCAATAGTTTCTCCAAGGCTCTCTAGTAAATTTGGAGCAAGAAATCATCCTGTATACAAAAGAAAAATACATCATAATGGACTAGATTTAGCGGTGCCAGCCAATTCTCATGTTAGAGCAGTAGCAAGTGGTAAAGTAATATTTGCAGCTACACATGGGGGTTATGGAAGTCTAATCACTATTCTACATAAAGATGGAGCTAGTTCCATGTATGCACATTTAAAAAAGATAAAAGTAGAAGTTGGAGATGTAGTTAAATCAGGACAGTTAATTGGTTTGGTTGGTAAAACTGGCACAGCAACTGGTAATCATTTACATTTCGAATGGAGAGAGGATGGCAAACCGGTAGATCCTCTAAAAATATTTCCTAATATCGCTAAAAAGGCCCAAGGTTAGATATAAACAGGATAATTAATCAGGGTTAAACAAAAAACTTTTAGTTAATAGTATAACTTGCTTTTCTTTCAACCGGGAATCTATCTTTTTGTTCTGCAATTAACTGAGTTAAATCATTCCCTTCTTTAATATATTGTTTAGCGTAAAGAAGGTAATCTTTAGAAGAAAATATGTCAGTTAAAATATTAGAATCCTCTCCGAATTTAGCGATAACGTTCATTAAATAATGGATGCTAGCTACTGCATCTTTATTTGCCTCACTCCCATGTATTGATTGATACTTAGCACTGTTGCTTTTGATGTTTACAATAGTGGCAGCCCTTAAAGGAAGATTTCTAAGAAGCTTAATTTCTTCAGTATTTAATTTATATTTTTTTAAAGAGTCTAAATTCTCAATAACAAATTTATTATTTTCAAAAATTATATTAGCTGACTCTCCTGAATTAAAAAGGACTGCTCCATCAAGCTCAAGATTTAAATTAGTTTTTTGTTTGCTTAGAATATTTGTAATTTCACTAACTAAGGTGTCTATTACTTTAAACTTATCTTGATTTTTTATAGTGGTACTAACTTCATTAACAACAATATTTTCAAAAGAAGTAATATTTTTTTTGTCGCTAACACTTTTAATATTTAAGTCATTAATAACAATATCAACTTCTGTGAAATCGTAGTTTTTTGATAATAATGAAACTTTGCCAATTTTAAATAGAAACTTTTCTTCGTTTGAAAATAGGGATTTATTATTAAATGAGAAGATAGTTTTTAAATCTTTAATAACAATAGATTTGCTAGAATTTACAGATACCTTTCCAATAGATGGATTTTGAGAACTTATGCCATAATTTTTAAGGTTTTTTGGAACATTGCTAAGCTTAGCTTCAAGAGAAGACTGTAGCAGAGAGTTTCCTATGAAGTATATGCCAACTGCAGATAAGAGTATTATAATTAGGAAGATAAAAAAGTTTTTCATTAATCTTTTATTATTATATTTATTATTAGAAACTTTTATAGCATTTTGTGTGATTAGTGGAAGAAAATACTGACCCCATTATAGATTTAATTAGTAACTCCTTTGTGGCGATTAAGGGAGGAGTTGGGGATATTATAGTCGTTTTTCTATTGCTTATGGTTATTATTTGTTTGATCAAAAAACGAGTTAAAATGGCAACGGGGTTTTTTGTTCTGATGCTAGGTTCAGTCTTTATTAGAGTTCTTATTTTGAATCTTTTCTAACGCACAAAGTTCTCAGAGTTAGCGTGCTGAAGGCATTTTGCTTTAGCAAAATAGCTGAGAGACACAGAGATAAAATACGAAGAGAAAAATATTAGCTTATTGCTGTGATTATTTGTTCTGTCGTAATTTCTTTTGCAGGAATAAAAGTTTCACCGGTAATTTTTTCATAAACTTCAATGTATCTAATTGCAGTTTTTGCTTTAAATTCATCGCTTAATGTAGGTATTTCACCATCCCCCATAAAGCCCATTTTAATAAGTTCTCTTCTAACGAATTCTTTATCTAACATTTCAGGGTCTTGATTTGAGTCGAATCTTTCTTGGTAGTTTTCTTTTAGCCAGTATCTAGAAGAATCTGGGGTGTGGATTTCATCTGCTAGGGTTAGTTCTCCAGTTTTAATATCTAGTCCAAATTCATATTTAGTATCTACTAGTATAAAGCCTTTTTTTTCTGCTTCAAGAGTTCCAAATTTGAATAATTCTAGAGCTTTTGTTCTTACATTTTCCCAAAGTTCTTTACTTACTATATTTCTTTTAATTATTTCTTCTTCAGAAATAGGTATGTCGTGATTACCTTTTTCTTCTTTAGTGCTTGGAGTAACTATTAGTTCGGACAATTTTTGTGATTTTTTCATTCCACTAGGAAGTTTAACTCCTGAGATATCCCTACTTGCCTCGTAGTCTCTATAGGCAGAGCCAGCAAGGTAGCCTCTAACAACAACTTCAATAGGCAATATTTTAACTTCTTTTGCATGCATCACATTTGGATGAGGATAGCTTATGATGTGGTTAGGAAGGATATGTGCAGTCTTATCAAACCAGAATTTGGCCATTTGGGTTAAAACTTGTCCTTTAAAAGGAATGGTGGTTAGGATTACATCGAAGGCGCTTAATCTATCAGTAGCGATTAAAAGTCTAGTACTGTCATTTAAGACATAACAATCTCTTACTTTTCCTTCTATCTTATTTGATTTTGGTATGTCTAAATCTATTGATTTAATAGTTTTATTTATCTGTTCTATCGCTGTTTGTTCTGAAACCATGTAGCGAATATAGACTAGCTGAGCAGAAAAAAAAAGTCAGGTCTTTCGACCTGACTGAAAGGAATATTAAAGGAATTGATGTTAAATAGTTTTTAACGGCAATTTAAGAATTAAGCAGCTTTTTGAATTTTTCTAGCTCTTCCTTCATCCTTAGTATGCTCGTTGTAAAATCTTTGAAGCTTCTTTCTAAGCATTAATCTTGACCTGTGTAGTCTAGACTTAACAGCTGGAACACTAAGATTTAAAATGTTTCCAACTTCTTTGTTTGAAAGTCCGTCAATGTCTCTTAGAACAAAAACCGCTCTATACTCTTCAGGTAATTTCGCAATTGCAGATTCTAAAGTAACTCTAATTTGGTTGTTCATGCTAACATGGTCACCTCTATTACCTAACTTTATTTCTCCATTTATAGCTTTCTCTTGTAAGAAAGGAGCCAAGTCATCCATAGCAATTGCTTGTTCTTGCTTGTTTTTTCTCAACTTCATAAATGATGCATTACAAGTAATTCTATATAACCAGCTAGAGAATTTTGCTTTACCTTGAAAGCTATCTGCCTTTTTATATATTGTTATAAAAACATCTTGTAGAACTTCTTCTGCATCTTCAGTGTTTTTAGTTAGTCTTAGAGCTAAGCTATGAACCTTTGATTCATATTTTCTAACTAACTGCTCAAAACTATTTTTACAACCTTTTTGAAATTTGTTTAGTAGCTCAATATCTGTTATTTCTTCAGTCTTAGTTTTTCTAGTGCTTACTTTTCTAGTAGTAGCTGTTTTCTTACTGATTGTTTTTTTTGCTACTGTGTTCTTAGTGCTTGTTTTCTTCCCTGTGTTTGTTTTTTTAATTGTCTTTTTCATTTTTCATCCCTATAAAATTTTGTTCTCAACAACGTGAAAACCATGGTAGCGAAAACTTTAGGCCTGTTTGTCATAGTTTTGTAATAAGAATGAAACACTTTAATGAAAGGCTAATAGCTTGATATTATTAGAGAAAAAAGAGTTATTGGTGGGCTTTATATAAATTTTTCACAATGTTGTATGTTTTTCAGCTCTATAGAAGAAAAGACTATTGAAAAAAGTACTGTCCATTTTTATTTTAGCCTTAATACTAAGGATATTTAACTATAAACACGGTTTAGGATTCCATCCTGATGAACGCGGGGTTCAGATGATTACAGATAGCATTAGCTTTAGTAATTTAAACCCTAAAAATTTTCATTATGGAAGTTTCTCTTACTATCTATGTTGGTTTAGCTCTAAGGCCTTAGCTTTTTTTGATAAGAGCTTTGATAGTTATGATGCTAGGTTTTTAATTGGTAGAAGCTATTCAGCAGTATTTGGTAGTTTAACAACGGTAGTTTTATATTACTTAACTCTCTTAGTTACTAAATCTAACAGAATTTCAATCTTTGCTTCTTTATTTTTGGCATTTAATATTTTACATCTTCAACTTTCAAGGTTTTATACCGTTGATATTATCTTAACTTTCTTTTCGCTTTTAGCTTTATATAGTTCAGTAAGGCTTTTAAATAATAAAAAATATAATATTCTTTTTGCAGCATCTTTAGGTTTGGCTTTTACAAATAAGATTTCTTCTCTTTCGCTCTGTGTTCCATATGCTGTGTGCCTATTGTTAATTTTTTACAGAGAAAGGAATTTTAAAGTAATAGTTTCTTTGTCTTTAAAAGCACTCTTTTTTATAGTTTTAACTGTTTTAGTTTTTGAACCGTTTTTATTTTTAGATTTTCAAACTTTTTTAAAGGACAATAAGACCCAAATTGATATGGCTAGAGGTAATTGGGTGCCTCCTTATACTTTGCAGTATCTTAATACCACTCCTTATATCTATCATTTAAAGCAAATGCTTTACTATACGCTAGGATTACCAGTTTCTATTTTTTGTTTAATTGGTTTTTTTGTTTTTTCATATGTAGCTTTTATTAAAAAGAATTTTTCACACATTATCATTCTATCTTGGGTACTTGCTGTGTTTATAACAATTGGGGCTACTCAAGTTAAATTCCCTAGATATTTGTTGCCAATTTATCCAATTTTAATGCTTTTTACTGCATACTCTTTATTCAAGCTCAGTTTGCTAAAAAAGTTAGCTCCCTTTGTGCTCTTGGTTTCATTTGTTCAGTGTCTAAGTTGGGCAAGTATTTATTTAAAACCCCACTCTTATAAGACTGCTTCAAAATGGATAGTTGATAATATAGAGGAAAATAGCACACTAGCTTTTTTTCATTGGGATGACAGGCTACCTGTTTCATTGCCTAATATCTCTAGGCACAGAAAATATAAATCTGTAGAAGTGCCAATTTACGAACCAGATTCTGAAGTAAATATTAATAGAAAAATAGATTCGATTAATAAAGCAGATTATTTAGTCCTGCCAACAACAAAGGTCTTGAATGCAATTCCAGGTAATAGTAAGAAGTTTCCCTTTAGTTCGAAATTGCTCAAGGAAATTTTTGAAAATAGAGAGTTTTTTAAAGTGGTATATAGAAACAAGAGTTATCCTCTATTAGATTTTTTACATTTTAATGATGATTTAGCAGATGAAAGCTTTACTTTGTATGACCACCCTAAGGTTTTAATTCTTAAAAATAATAAAAAATTCCAAGATAAAAAGAAGCTTAGGGAAAAAATAGAACTGAATAAAATTTATTCCAAAGATATTAAAAGGATGAAAACTATTTAAATGAAAAAAATATTAACTACTCTTTTCTTATTCTTTTTCGTTTATGTGTCTTGTGAGTTTTTTTCTTTTTTTGCTCATTATTTAGTTTTTTCAAAAAGTTTAAGTCTTAATGAAGTTAGTAAGATTCAAAAGAGTATTATTACAGAAGATATAGATCAGGTAACGAATGTTAACTATATGGTGCCACACCCATATTTTGGTACTGCTTATAATGATGATTATAAGGTTAAGTATGCGGGTTTAAATATTAATGAGTTTGGTTTAATAGACAACAAAGCACCTTTGCCTAAGAAGTCAAAAGATAAGATTGTGGTAGGAGTTTTTGGAGGTTCTGTTGCTTGGTGGCTAAGTGCTAATCAATATTTTGAGAAAGCTCTAGAGTTAAAGTTTGGAAATAAGAATGTAGAAGTAATAAGAGTTGCTCTTGGTGCATGGAAACAGCCACAACAAGCTCAAGCACTATCACTATTGTTACAACTTGGAGCTGAGTTTGATATTGTTATTAATGTAGACGGTTATAATGAAATTGCTCTTCCTTTTTATAATCAAACTAATAATTACTTTTATCCTCACTATTGGTCACGATTATCTACTAACTTATATAACTCTAATACTTTAGGATTAGTAGGTAAGATTAATCTTACAAAGAAAGTTAAATTCAAATTAGCAAGCTTATTTAATAGCTTTCGATATTCATACTCTGCTAGTTTTATTTGGAAGCTAGTTAATAGAATTACAGAAAGTCGAATAAGTAGTTATCAAGAAAGTTTTTCTAAATTAACTAATAACTCTGAACATAGAGCTTCTATTCATGGCCCTAAAATAAATGTTAAGTATGAAAATTTTTATCAGTTTTTAGCAAAGTTTTGGTTTAATGGTTCATTATTAATGCACGACCTTTGTAATGCTAGGAATATTAAGTATTTTAATTTTTTACAACCTAATCAGTACTTTAAGAACTCTAAAATATTTTCTAAGAAGGAAAGAGAGGAATATATTGTTCCTCAAGGTGGAGGAGGGGTTGAAAATGGTTATCCAATTTTAAAAAAGTTAGGCAAAGATTTAAAACAAAAAGGTGTTAATTTTTTTGACGCCACTATGGTTTTTAAAAATGTTAAAGAGACTACTTATTCTGATAATTGTTGCCATTTAAATGATAGAGGGGAGAGGGAGTTGTCGGATTTTATAGTTGAGTCTTTAAATAATAGTTTAACCTTAGAGTAGAGCTGAGCTCTTTTATGTAGTGACCTTTTACTAGCTCCATTTGAAATTAGATTAGATTTTTCTGTTAGTTTATTAATAACAAGAGTTCTCTGGTTTAATTTTAATTTATTATTAGCAAGTAATTTCATTAAGGCATAAACTCTAAATCTATCAATCGCATTTTCAGATTTTGATAATTGATCTGAGTGCCCACCGTACTTAATTACTAATTTTTCCTCTAAATAATCAATACGATATTTAGAGGAAATTTTTAACCATAGATCATAATCTTCACATACTCTCATATCTTCATCGAAGTAATTAAACTCTTTTAGTAATTCTTTTTTAATCATTACCGAAGATGGACTAATACAGCAAAGCTCTAAGCATTTTTCAAAACATTCACCCTGAGCTTTTTTATGTTTAAGTTTTGGATTTACAAATTTGCCATTCCTAATCCATTTTTCATTTGTGTGTAGAATTTTGCAATTTAGATCTTTAGTAAAGTAATTAACTTGTTTTTCAAGTTTTTCTGGTAACCATTCATCATCTGAGTCAAGAAAAGCGATTAACTCAGCTTTACTGTTTTTAATGCCAAGATTTCTAGCAGCAGATACCCCCTTATTCTCTTGATATATAAATTTAATTCTTTTATCGCTAAAATACTTTGTTAAATCTATTTCTTTTGAACCGTCGTTAATTACAATGAGTTCAAAATTATTATTGGTCTGTGCTAAAACAGATTTAATGGCGCGTATGGTAAGATCTTCTCTGTCTCTAAATGGTATTATTATGGAAGTAAGCATTTTTGCGTTATAGTTACTACATCTTGTACCATAATACACTCTAACAGGGAGATATCTATGAAAAGCTTAGCTAAGGTTAATTTGCAAATTAAAGAAATAGAATCTTTTCTTGAATTAGAAGATAAACTGGATGCAGAAGTTTCGAATTGGTCTATTTATAAACAACTAGAGCATATTCTAATTGTAAATAAGAATATTTCTGCTGCTATCTTAAAAGGCAAGGAGCCTGAAGAAAGAAAAGCTCGAACACCTTTAAGTTATTTTGTATTAACAACTGGATTTATCCCTCGTGGAAAGGCTAAGGCTCCAAAGATTGCTGAGCCAAAAAGTCTATCTCAAAGCGAGCTAAAAAGTTTATTAGAAGAAGTTAAGAATAATTTTTCAAAATTAGATAATCTCAATCTTAGTCTGGTTGTAGCTAATCATCCTTATTTTGGTGGCTTGAATTCTAAAGAATGGCTTAGATTTTTAGAAGTTCATACCAATCATCATTTGAAAATAGTTAGAGATATTATTAAAGGCTAGCAATCCTTAGAAAATTTTCTTTTGAGGTTTCTAGCGCTCTTTTAGAAAATTTTTCTCTTTTAGCTTTTTTCCCTTCTTTATCTTTTCCTAAGCTTAGATAATCAGGAATAATTCCAAAGCTAATATTCATTGGTTGAAAATCGTCTCTTGTAGGCTCGCTAATATAATTAAAAAGTGATCCCATTGCAGTGCTAGTTGGTAGCGTTAATAGGTCTTGTTCTTTTAAGAGTCTTACAACGTTAATTCCTGCAAGCATGCCGCCAGCTGTAGATTCAACATAGCCTTCAGTTCCTGTAATTTGTCCGGCAAAAAAAAGTCCTGGTTTTTTCCTGAATTCTAATGTTGGATTTAGCAATTTTGGCGAGTTGATAAATGTATTTCTATGCACTGAACCGTATCTTACAAATTCAGCTTTTTCTAAGCCTGGTAAGCTTTTAAAGATTCTATCTTGTTCATGTCTTTTCATTCTAGTTTGCATTCCAACTAGTGACCAAGTTTTTCCATCTTTATCATCTTGTCTTAATTGCATTACTGCATGTGGTTTTATATCGCTATTTGGGTCTGTGAGGCCAACTGGTTTTAGTGGACCGAATCTAGCAACATCTTCGCCCCTTTCTACCATGTCTTCTATTGGCATACAGCCTTCAAAAGGTTTTAATTCATCAAGTCTGTCTTTTTCAACATCTTCATTTCCTGTGTACTTTTCAGCTTTTCTTACTTCTTCTATAAATGTGTAATATTGTTCTTTGTTAAGAGGAATATTTAAATAGTCAGCACCACCTTTGTCATATCTAGATTGTCTAAAACAAATATTATGGTTTAATGAATCATTAAAAATAATAGGGCTTATGGCATCAAAAAAGGCAAGTTCTGTCTCTCCTGTAAGTTTAATAATTGAATCAGCTAAGTCTCTAGATGTTAGTGGCCCAGAGGCAATAATTAAAGGTGAGCAGTCTGGAATTTCTGTTAATTCTTTTTCAATAAAATTTATATTCTTATGATTTCTTATTTTGGAATCAACGTATTTACTAAAAGCAAGTCTATCAACTGCTAGGCACCCACCAGCAGGAACTTCACAGGCATGAGCCGCTTGCATGATGATTGAATTCCATTCTTTTAATTCTAGTTTTAATAATCCAACAGCATTTGAAAGAGCTACACCTCTAAAAGAGTTTGAGCATACTAGTTCTGCACAATCAGAGGTTTTATGAGCTTTAGTGCTCTTTTCAGGTCTCATTTCATAAAGATCAACTTGAAAACCCGATTCTGCGATTTGCCAGGCAGCCTCGCTACCTGCAAGACCAGCGCCGATAATTGTAGCCCTGTTATTTTTAGTTTTATTGCTCATTAAAATACTCATTTATTCCGCTATTTATAAGCTTTAAATAAACTATAATTGAACTAGAAAAAAATAACTAATTTAGTTATATAAATGACGCCTTGAGGCGTTATGAAAACGTTTTTGTACAAGTAAGATTTTAGGAGACTCATAAAAAATGGCTACAGATATTAAAATGCCACAGCTTAGCGACACTATGGATAAAGGAACTATCCTTACATGGTTAGTTAAAGAGGGAGAGGAAGTTTCTAGAGGAGATGCACTAGCGGAAGTTGCAACAGATAAAGCTGACCTAGAAATTGAGTCTTTTTACGAAGGAACTTTACTTAAAATTCATTCTCCTGAAGGGACAACTGTTCAGGTAGGTGAGATTATTGCTGTAATTGGTGACCAAGGCGAACAAGTAGCTGAAAAACCTACTTCTGAGAAAGTAGCTAGTCCAGTCGAAGAGCCAGCAAAAGAGATTGTGAAGGAAACTCCAAAGGTATCTCCTCCGCAAGAATTTAAAATTGAAGAGCCAGTTATTATGGAAGCTAGTAAGACTGCATCTATTAATGGAATTAATGGAATTTCTGATGGTGGTAGAGTTAAAATATCTCCATTAGCAAAAAATATTGCTTCTTCACATGGTCTAGATTACAGCTCTATTCCTGGAACTGGAGACGGTGGTAGAATAGTTAAGCAAGATGTTTTAAATGCAATTGATAAGCCAGGTAGTGGTAGTCAGACTCAAGCAGTGAACGTGAGTACATCTAGTACAAATGCTACTGTCCCAAGTGCTACCGCTCAACAAGATATTTCGCACGGTATTGTAAATAAAGAAACAAGCTCATCTCCTATGAGTAAGATGAGATCTGCTATAGCCTCACAGATGGTAAAGAGCGTTAATGAAATTCCTCATTTCTACGTTACTGCAAGAATCGAAGTAGATGAATTAATCAGAGTAAGGGCAAGTTTAAAACCACTTCCTCAATATGAAGGTATTACTTATACGCACATGCTTATTAAAGCATGTGGTATCGCTCTAAGAAAAATCCCAAGAATCAATTCTTGTTATAAGGATAACTCACTTGTTGAGCACGGGGATGTTAATGTTGGTATTATTACAGCATTACCAGATGGTCTTTTAATTCCTGTACTTAAAAATGCTGACTCAAGCAGTCTTGCAAATATTGTTAGTGATTCAAAAGCGCTAGTTCAAAGAGCAAGGTCTGCAAGACCTAAGCCAGATGATTTAGTTGGAGGAACCTTCGCTATTTCTAACATGGGAAGATACGACGTTGAGAGTTTTACAGCGATTATTAATCCTAATCACGGATCAATTTTAGCAGTTAGTGGGATTCAACAAGAACCAGTAGTTAAAGGTGCAAGTGTTATTCCAGGAAATGTAATGCGCTTAACTCTTTCTTGTGACCATAGAATTATTGATGGCCTTGTTGCTGGAGAATTCTTAACGGAACTTAAAAAGTTAATTGAAGATCCTATACTGCTTTTAGCGTAATTCGTTACTAGTTGTTTGAGGTAGGCTGTTAATATGAAGAAAAAGCTTCAAATTTTAGATAGAAGTGGTCCAGAGGATTACTCTGCAACCTTGTCTGTGCAAACTAATTTATTAGAAGCTAAAATATCAGATCGAGAAATTTCTGATATGTTAATTCTTGTAGAGCATAGCCATGTTTATACAGTTGGTAGAAAAGTAGAGTTTCAAAAGCCTCTTGGTAAAGCTCAAGATGTTAAGTGGATTGAAGTTGGTAGAGGTGGAGAAGCTACTTATCATGGGCCTGGGCAGTTAGTTGCGTATCCAATTTTTGATTTAAAGAAGCAAGGTCAAGACGTTCATGTCTTTTTAAGAAAACTTGAAGAAGTTGGAGTTGATTTTTTTAATAAATTTGGAATTCAAACTCAAAGAATAAATGGCTTTACTGGAGTATGGACAAAAGGTAGCGAGCCGAAAGAAGATATTCCTAAGAAGTTAATGTCAATTGGTATAGGGGCTAGAAAGTGGATTTCTTTCCATGGAATTGCAATTAATATTGAGCCTGACCTAGATTATTTTAAGTCAATCTCTGCTTGTGGAAATTCAGGTGAGAGTGTGACTTCATTAAAAGAGCTTGGTGTTGATTTACCTAGTTCTGAAGAAGTAAGAAAACTACTAGTAGAGAGTTTTGTTAAAGTTTTTAATTACGAATTAGAAGATCAACAACAAGCAGTAAAAAGAAGAGCAAGACCTAGATGGTTAAAAGTTAAAGCTCCGGGTTCTCCTGATTTTTTAAAAACCTATGATGTTGTAAAAGAACATAAGCTAGTTACAGTCTGTGAAGAGGCTAGATGCCCAAATATGGGCGAATGTTGGGCACATGGTACTGCAACATTTATGATCATGGGTGAGAATTGTACGAGAAGATGTTCTTTTTGTTCAGTTAAAGACGGCACTCTTTCAAATCTATCTGAGCTTGATCCTTTTGAGCCATTAAGAGTTGGTCAAGCAGTAGCAAAGTTAGATCTTAACCATGTAGTTATAACATCAGTTAATAGAGATGATTTAGCAGATATGGGAGCAGAGCATTTTGACCGCACTGCAAAAGCTATTGCAAAGCATAAAGCTGATTGTGCAATAGAATTTTTAATTCCTGATATGAGGGGAAGACGTGAGTTAGTTGAGAAATGCTTACAAAGTAGTTTAGTTTCTGTTCTAAATCACAATGTTGAAACAGTTCCTAGATTATACAAGAAAGTGAGACCAGGAGCAGTTTTTAGTCGCTCTTTAAAAATATTAAAATGGGCAACTGAGTTACAGCCAGAGATAAGATCTAAATCAGGAATAATGGTGGGGCTAGGAGAGCAACCTGAAGAAGTGCTTGATGTAATGGACGCCCTAAGAGAAGCAGATGTTAAAGTCCTTACAATTGGTCAATATCTACAACCTAGTCAAAAGCAATTA
>CAYOZL010000027.1:0-29234 GCA_964408435.1 uncultured Bdellovibrionales bacterium
ACTCTAGTTTCCTAAGCATCATTTCATATTTAATATACATTCCTTCTCCACTTCCTACCTCTCCTTCGATTTGGTCCATACTACTTACTAAACCAATATTAGGATCTTTAAAGTGATTTTCTAGTTTATCTAGTATATCAACTGGGAGGTTAATTTTTGCATCTGTAAAAAGAACAACATCTCCATTTGCATGCTCCACCGCTCCTTTTTGAGCAGCCTCTTTACCGTTTCTCTCACTACTTGCAATTAATTCTACTTTTAAAGGTAAATATCTTTTTACTATCGCATGAGTATCATCATCACTTGCATCACTTGCAACTATTAATTGAACTTTGCCATCTTTAAGTAAAGTCTCAACTTTTTTTCCTCTCCACTGCAAGGCTAAGGTATCTTTAATTTTATTGTTAATTACTTTTTCTTCGTTTCTTGCTGCGATGATAATGCTAACAATATTAATATCTTTGCTTTCAGTATTGCTACCTTTGAATTTAGATATTTTTAAATTATGCAAACAAAGCATAATTATAAAATAACCAAAGTATGCGTAAAATATTCCTAGTATGCTTAGTGTTGCTAAAAAACTCATTTTATTATCCTTAAATCTCTGTCTTAAACTATCCTTCTAGACTAGTACTTTTAAAATCCTACCTACATGCTCTTTTTTAACTTTACTATGGGTAGGTAGAGTTACTAAACGTCTTAAAAAATCTTGGTCTTTATTACTATCATATTTAACAAAGCTTTTTAACTCCTCATACTGACTAAGGGGCTTTTGATAAGAAGCATTAATTCCCCATGTTTTTAATCTACTTAGCCTCTTTGCATCTAGATTCTCTAGTATTACTGGATAACGACTAAAGCTTATAGGATTCAAAGTTTTACTAACTGCTTTCATTCTCTCTAAATAAGGTTGAATAATACTATTAGATTTAATTTCCTTAGACCAGTCTATGGTCTTATGTTCCTGAGTTCTCATACTTTGAAAAGAAGCATATTTATTTTCAAACTTAGAAATTTTATTAGTTTCGAATTCAAAATGGATTTTAACCTCTCCTGTCTTAATTATTTTATTTAAAAGAAAAAATAAATATGGATTCTCTAAAATAGGAATTAGTGTTGCGTAGCTTAACACTTTTACATCTTTTAAAAAGCTAGGACTTTTAAACTTAGAGATAATTTTTTCAATTTCTTTTGCCAGCTTAGAGTTGTGGTTAGAGTTGTGCTTAGAGGTTTTAAGAATTATTCCACCACCTCCAAAACCACAAATTGCTTTTCCCCTACCCGCACTAAAAACTGAAACTCCCGTTCTAGTTTCTTTAATATTATTTAAAGATAAACATAAGTCATCAATAATTAGAATATTTGGATCTATTGATTCTGGAATAGAGTCTAGCATGCCGTAAAGATTTGGTAAGATTATTGCTAAGCAATCTCTGCTATCTAAATTCTTATAAAACTCTTGATCTATTTCTAAAGTATATTTCTTAACTGGTGCTAAAACAGTTTCAAGACCAGCTTTTTGAATTGCAAATACTAAATCTGGACAACAGTAATTTGGAATTAAAACTTTTTTTGCTTTTACCCTATTTTTATCAGAACTAACGAGCTTTGACTGAGCTAACAATACAGCAAATATGGCTGATTTTCCTGAATTAGTTAAGTAAACTTCTTGTTTGAACTGTTGCTTTAGCGTGGTATTTAACTCTAGGGAATCAGACTCTCTATTTAAGAACTTTAAAATACTAGGATAACCGCCTGCTGGAGGGAGTTGATACAGTGGTTGTTGAGACATAGGACTATGAGTAACATTCTATCAATTGATGTGGAAGAATATTTTCATGCAAATAACATTCAACAATTTTCTCCAATTAGCACCTGGGATAATTTAGAATCTAGAGTTGAAGCTTCGACTTATAAAATTTTAGAAAGCCTAGCAAAAAAGAACACAACAGCTACATTTTTTATACTTGGCTATATTGCAAAAAAGCACAGTAAACTAGTTAAAGACATTGCTAATGCCGGTCATGAAGTTGCCAGTCACGGCAACATGCATCAATTAGTTTACGAGCAAACTCAAAAAGAATTTTATGAAGACATACTAACTGCAAAGAAAATTCTAGAAGATACAGTTGGTAAAGAAGTAAAAGGTTACAGGGCCCCTAGTTTTTCTATTAAAGACTCTACTCCTTGGGCTCATGAAAGCCTTGTTCAAGCTGGTTATGAATATGACTCAAGTCTATATCCTGTTTGGCATCCTAGATATGCAAATACTGGAAAGAATCCTAATCCACATTTTATTGAGACTAAAAGTGGGAAGTTAAAAATTTATCCATTAGCTACTGCTTCACTCTTAAATAAAAGACTGCCAATAGCAGGAGGTGCTTACTGGAGACTACTTCCGTTTAGCTATATAAAATGGGGTATGAAACAAAAAAGAGAATGTAGCGTTTATTACTTCCACCCTTGGGAAATAGATGCTGAACAGCCTAGATATGAACAACTAGGATTTTTGACTAAATTCAGGCATTACGGCAAAAGTAGTGTGTTTTTAGATAAAATTGAAAATATATTAGACTTATTTTCATTTAAATCATTCGAAGAACACTAAAGAGAAAAAGAAATAAAATGATCAAAGTAATTCAAGATAGAAAACCATGGGATGATTTTCTCCAAACACAAGAGTCTTCACATCATAGTTTTTCTTGGGAATGGAAAGAGATTATTGAAAAATCTTTTGGTCATAAGCCATACTATTTAGTTAAAGAAAATGAGGCTAAAAAAGCAGAACTAGAAGGCATACTACCTTGCTTTTTAGTAAACGGTGCTCTGTTTGGAAAAGCTCTAATCTCAATGCCTTATTTAAACTCTGGTGGAATTTTAGCTAACAGCGAAACTATAAAAAATGAATTTATTGATTATGCAAAAAATTTAGCTAAAGAACTAGATGCTAAGTATTTCGAATTTCGATTTGATAAAGAAGAAACAAGTTTTAAGAATTTAAAATCTAAATCTCATAAAGTATCTTGCATACTCTCTCTTCCTAACGATGCTGAAGAGTTATTTAAAAAATTTAAACCTAAGCTTAGAAGCCAAATTAGAAGACCTACTAAATCTGGAATTATTGCTAAAGTAACTCCTGGTAATGAAATCAAAGCTAAAGAAATTAATGGGTTTTACTCTGTTTTTTCAGAGCATATGAGAGACTTAGGAACTCCTGTTTTTCCTAAAAAATTATTTGAATTAACTCTTAAAAAATTTGGCAAAAACTCTAAACTAGTTACTTGTTGGTTAGAAGACAAATGTGTTGCAGCTTGTATTACTGTTAAACATGGAAAGAATGTAGAAATCCCTTGGGCATCTTCTCTTAGAAAGTTTAATAAGCAATCGCCTAATATGTTAATGTATTGGGATGCTATTAAAGCAGCATGCGATGATGGTGCTGAATTTTTTGATTTTGGTAGAGCAACCCCTGATACAGGAAGTCATAAATTTAAGCTTCAATGGGGTAGCGTTACAAATCCTTTATACTGGTACTATATAGGGGATGATATTCCAGATATTAGCCCTAAAAATCCAAAGTTTGAGCTAATGATTAAATGTTGGCAAAAAATGCCTATTTGGAGCACAAAACTAATAGGCCCATGGATTACTAGGAGCTTACCTTAAATGTCTGTAATGGTGCTAGATGCTGAGAATCGCTCAAGCTTAGCGGTAATTCGTTCTATTGGAAGAGCTGGAATTGCAGTCTTTGCTGCTTCTCATTCTGAAGATGCTATTGGCTTAGCAAGTAAATATACTTACAAAAAACTAACTTATTCTAATCCGAATAAAAAACCTAAGAGCTTTGCTGAAGAAGTATATGTTTTAGTTAATAAATATAAACCTTCAATGTTAATTCCATGTTCGGATTTAACATTGGAACTTATTTTAGAACATGAATCTAATTTTAAATCCTTTACCTGCTTACCTTTTAGTAATTTTGAAACTATTAAAAAAGCACTAGATAAAAGCCAAGTCTTAGAGTTAGCAAAAAGTGTCGGTATAAATATTCCAAACTCTGTAGATGTTTTACCAGGAGATAAAATTGAAGATTTTCCCTGCCCAGCAGTTATAAAAGCAAAAAAATCTTTTAACGACACTGCAATGGGCTTTGATAAGCCTTCTGTGTTTTATGCTAAGAAAAAAGAAGATATTAACTATCATCTTAAATACATCCACTGCCCTAGCTTGGTTCAAGAAAGAATAACTGGAGAAGGAGTTGGACTTTTTGTTTTAGCTAAAAACGGCGAAGTGTTAAATTCTTTTGCGCACAAACGAGTATTAGAAAAGCCTCCAAGTGGTGGAGTAAGTGTTCTTTCAGAATCAATAGACACACAAGACACTCCATATGATAAATGCCTAGAACTAGTTCAAAAACTAGGTCTAGATGGCATGGCAATGATAGAATTTAAAAGACACAGCAATGGTGAGCTATACTTAATGGAAATAAACCCTCGTTTTTGGGGTTCTTTACAGCTTGCAATTTCAAGTGGAGTAAACTTTCCTGCTCAACTTTATTTTTTATTTACTGGAAAACTAGAACCTGTAAAAGAAAATTATAAAATCGGAAATAGGCTAAGATGGCTGTTTGGCACTTTAGACCATTTCTATATTTCAATTAAAGAAAGTAAACTAAAGTATTTAAAAGAAGTTTTAACTAAAAATCAGTTAGGATTTTTCAAGAAACAAACCTCTTATGATGTATTTGATTTAAAAGACATCAAACCATTTATTAAAGAAATTAAAAATTACTTCAGTAAATAAAACAAAAGATGAAAAAAATTTTACTATTCATAGAATCTGGAGGCCCTGGGGGAGCAGAAAGAGTAGTATTAGAATTAGCTCAGGGTTTAATTAAAGCTGGAAATCAAGTTGAAGTTGCTGGATTTAGAACTGGTTGGTTTACAGACAGACTAAAAGAATTAAACATAAAGCATATTAAAATTAGTTTTGGTAATAAGCTAAATCTAATACTTGAATTAAAAAAAGTATTTAAAAACTACGACATTATTCATTCCCATCTATTAGATTCTAATTTTTACTGTTCAATTGCTTCTAAGCTTGCAGGAGTAAAACACATTGCAACTGAGCACGGGGATGTGCATCATAGTAGTAAAAAGAAATTTCTAAAATTAAAGTTCAAAACAATTGCTCTACTAGATAGTCAAATATGCGCAGTATCAGAATACACTAAGTCTAAAATTCTAGCTCTTGGACTTAAGAAAGTAGAAGTTGTTGGCAACCCATACACTGCTCTTAAAGTAGATAAAGACAGTTCAGAGGTTAGAGAGCTACTTGGTATTAAACTAGATACATGGATTTGGATACATGTTGCAAATCTAAGACCAGTAAAAGATCAAGAGACTTTGATTAAAGCTTTAGCAAAAACAAAAAAAGAGCAAAAACTATTACTAGCTGGAAGTGGTAAACTAGAGAAAAAATTAAAAGAACTATCTAAATCTTTAAATATTGAGAATAAAATAATTTTCCTAGGACACAGAGAAGACATTGGTAACTTACTAAACGCAAGCAATGGCTTTATACTTAGCTCTTTAAGTGAAGCAATGCCTATGAGCCTGCTAGAAGCTGGTAGCTTCGGGTTAACCCTAGTTGGAAGTAATGTAGGTGGGATTCCAGAAGTAATAAAAAACAAAGAATTCTTATTTGAGCCAAAAGATACAACTAGACTTTCAGAGATTATGGATGAACAAACAAAGTTCAGCTCAAAAGATTTAATTGATAATAATTTCACAAACGAAGTAGTAGTAAAAAAATATTTAGATTTATATAACTAGAACCGTCCCAAAAGAGCCCCTTTGGGGACGGTTCTAGAGATATCGATACTTTTTTCATTAAGTAAATTAATGAAAAAAGCACTAGAAACTTGCTCCTTTGCAGTTTAGATGTTTTAAAACTCTAGAGGGGTGGTGTTTAGCGTTTTTTTTCACAAGGAGACTAGAATGATATCAAAGCGCGCTTTGATTTTGCTCTTCTCGTCTCTAGTGAGACTTGCAGGAGCAAATATTGGTTTAATGCCAGTGGTAGACGACACAATTGATTTGATTCAATATATCGGCGTAATTGCAAGTGATGAAAAGCAAGATACTACGAAGGATGAAATTAACTTTCTTGGTGAAAAGATTGAAATAAAGAGGAAAGAGAAATTTAAAATTATTTTAGCTCTCTGCTCAATGCCCAAGAATGTAGTAACTTATGGAGTGGTTGATTTCGATGAAGAAGATACTCAAAACTGTACTCAATTTTGTACGAGTCTAGTTGAAGATGATTCTTGTAGCGACTTGCTCATATGTGAAACTCACAAAGAATTGAGAAATGAGGTTATAATGAATGTTTTCCCACACCCCGCATGAAAATCTTCTACTTTTTGTTTGAATTCTCGATTAAGAAATTCCAGATTTAACATTTAATTTTATAGTAAATTAAAACTGAGCAGAGATTTAGATAACTGTACTATCAATCACCAAACAAAAGAAAAACAGTGCCAAATAAACAATTGAAAACCAAAAAACATCCCAAGATATTTTATGTAATTTATCATCTACTTTTTTTGCAGGATCAATATTCTTAGCAAGCATTGTTGCTCTTTTGTATAATCGATAATTTTTCTCTACAAATACTAAAGACATTGAGACAAGAAAAACCATTGAAAACAAAGCAAGTTTAGTATCTGAGGCAACAATTAAAATACAAACTGGAACAAGAGAAATTGAGTAGGCAAGCATTTGAATTGTAGTTTCTCTTACTCCGCAAACTACCGGCATCATTGGGACATTTGCCTTTGTATAATCAGTATTTTTGTTAATCGCTAAGGCCCAAAAATGAGGTGGGGTCCAAAGAAAAATTAATAAAAACATAAGCCATGCAGATAAACCAACATCTCCTGTAACCGCTGCCCAACCTACTACTGGTGGCACCGCTCCTGCTGCTCCGCCTATTACTATATTTTGTGGTGTAGAGCGCTTAAGCCAAAGGGTGTAAATAAATACATAGAAAAAATGTCCAAACATTGAAATTGCTGCAGCTAATGGATTTACTTTTACAAGCATTACAATCAAACCTGCCAAGCCAATTAACAAAGAAAAAATTAATGCTGATGTTTGAGAGATTCTTCCGTCTGGAATTGGGCGTTTCTTCGTACGCTTCATAATAGAATCAATATCTGTGTCGTAAACACAATTTATTGCACTTGCAGAACCTGAGATGAGTGCTCCTCCTAAAAGAGTCCATAAGACTAATTCAAAAGAAAGATTAACTCCTGCTGCTACAAACATTGGGCAAACAGTAGAAATTAAAAGCAAGACAAGAACACCTGGCTTAGTAAGATTTAAATAATCTTTAAAAGTTTGAGATAGCTCTTTAAGTTTTGATTTTAGTTTTGATTTTGGGTCTAGATTAGAATTTAGAGTTGCCTGCATATACTTATAGCCGATGAAAAAATTTCAGGGCTAAGCTAGCATATTTTCGTTAGTAGAACCAAATAACTCCGCACTAAAATCATGTTCACTAGATGAGCTTAGATGCGTTATTAACTGCTCAACTTCTTTAGCTAAATTTAAGTAACATGGGGCTAAAAATTTGTTTTCTTTACTCTCAAAGACAGTCTTACCAAGAAAGCTAAGCTTATTTTGCACCTCTGAGCGAAAGATCTTTGAATTAAACAGATATATAGGGTCTTCACCCGAACTATCTCCTGCTGGCTCACTAGAAGCAGTAATTACATCTTCTTGAATTGAGGAATTATCCCCTAGTCTTTTTTCGCTTAATTTCCCAATTTTCTTTGCTTGTCTATTAACCATTGTTTTTACAATAGACCATGCAGGCTTTTCTATGTGACCTGCTTGATCAATTAAATCTTCTAAACAATGAATACTCATTAAACTAGCATCAACTGGAACAATTACTAGGTTTGATAAAGCAATTGCGTTTCTAGTTAAAATATTAAAATCAGGTGGGGTATCAATTATAACATAATCATAATCAGAGTAGAGCTCGGAGACTAGTGCTGGAAAATAATTTCTAAAAATTCTAGCAGAACGGCCCCAATAAAAATGACGTAAGTCATTGCTAGCTGGAATCAACCAAAGATTATCTCTAACTTTTCTAAGTAAACTTACATCTTGTTCAATTGCCAATTCAACTAAACTTTCAATTTGTTCTTTATTCTCTAAGATATCTTGATTAGTAAGTAATACTTTTGCAAAAGGAGAAATAGTATTTTCTTCTTTAATAAAAAATCTTGTGCTGTGAGCTGTTGGATCTAAATCTATTATGAGAGTTTTATAACCAAGCTTTGAAAAAGCTGCAGCGATATTCAAAGACACCGATGTCTTTCCTACTCCGCCTTTTAATGATGCTAAACTTATTACTGCCATTTTTCTCTATAAAAAAGCATGCAATAAAAGCCATATAGAGCTTTCTGTCAAAGATAAATTATAAAAAAACTATTATGCTGTTATTAAACAAAGCTAATAACAGGGTTTATAAGTGTCAGATTTAACTCTGTTTAATTTCCTAGGCAAAATTAGTAGGTTATTTTTTAACTATAAATATATTAAGAATTATAGGCACTTATTATATGAACTCAATTCTTTATACTATTAAACCGATATTCCTACCAAGATATGAATATAAGAACACGACAAGAGAGTTTTAATACAGGCGATGTAATTGCGGATCGTTTTGAAATTGTTAGGCCACTTAGAGATGGCTGCCAAGGAGCTGTTTATCTAGTTCGACATGTAGACTTTCCTGAAAGACTAATTGCAATGAAAGTCTTACTTTTATCTCAAGAAGAAGATTTTGAAACTACTGCTGCTAGATTTAGAAATGAAGTTATGGCTGCTTATTCTGTTACACATCCTAATGTTGTAAGAATCTACGACTATATAAGACAAGGAACTCTATTAGCTTTTACAATGGAGTATATTCTAGGTGGAGACTTAGCTGACTTACTTGCTTATGAAGAGCCTTTAAAATTTTACCAAATAATTCATATTTTAGAACAAGTTTGTAACGGTTTAAGTGCAGTACATGAACAAAGTATTATTCACAGAGATATCAAACCTGAGAATATTCTTATTACTAAAGATGGTCATGTAAAGATTTCAGACTTCGGCACAGCTCGTCTAGGAACGACGTTAGGAAAAAGCAATGGGATAACAGGGACTGTAGGCTACCTAAGTCCTGAATATATTAGAGATGGACATTTAGACTTACGCTCTGATTTATACTCTCTTGGAGTTGTTGCATATGAAATGATAGTTGGAGAAGTTCCTTTTCAAGGAGAAAACTTACTTGATAGTATTTCAGAAAGACTTAAAGAAAGCGCTCCATCTGTTTTAGAAAAAAATGATAAATGCCCTCAAAAGCTTGCAAATATAATAGATAGATTACTTCAACTTAACCCCGATGATAGATACCAATCTGCAAAAGAAGTTTTAAAAGACCTAACTAGGGTTAAGATAAAAAGAGTAAATGATTCTGGGAATGAAAACATAATTAGAACTCAAATTTTAGATATGGATGAAGTTCATAAGCAGTTTAATACTGAGTTTAACGAGGGATTAAATAATGGACTAGAGATTCCATCTACTAATAATAGCTTAAATAACATTGCTAATATAAATGATTCAAATACTAGAGAAGGAGTAAGCGAGGAAATACTAAGTACTAGAATTGACCTAGAAATTAGAAACGATAGCACTTGGGCTGATACTATGAATGAATACATCAGGCCGCCTGTTACTTATTTTCAATATTTCGTTTTTACCGTTTTAACTATTATTGGCTTCGCAATTGGCTTGGTAATAACAGGAATGCATTAAAATTCGGCATTACCTGGTGTTCTAGGAAACGGAATACTATCTCTTATATTTGAAATTCCTGTTACATACATAACTAATCTTTCAAAACCTAAACCAAAGCCAGCATGTTTAACAGTGCCGTATTTTCTTAAATCTAAATACCACCAATAGTGATCTAGTGGTAAATTGCTTTCTTTGATTCTTCTCTCTAATACCTCTTTTCTCTCTTCTCTTTGAGAACCTCCAATAATCTCCCCTAGTCTAGGAACTAATAAATCCATTGCTGCAACAGTTTTATCATCATCATTTAAGCGCATGTAAAAGGCTTTAATCTCTTTAGGATAATCAGTTACAAATACAGGCTTACCAATATGCTTATCTGTTAAAAACTTCTCATGTTCTGTTTGTAAATCAATTCCCCAAGAAACTGGAAATTCAAATTTTTCCTTACTCTTTTTTAGGATATCGATAGCTTCTGTGTATGTAATCATTTCAAAATTAGAATTAACTAAATCTTCTAAGCTCTTGAGAATTCCTTTTTCTATCCATTTATTAAAAAACTGCATATCTTCTTCGCAATTATCCAATACGTACTTAATTACATATTTCATGAATTCTTCTGCAAGCTCTGTATTTTGTTTTAAATTGTAAAATGCGACTTCAGGTTCAATCATCCAAAACTCTGCTAAATGTCTAGGAGTGTTTGAATTCTCCGCTCTAAAAGTAGGTCCAAAAGTATAAACCTTCGATAAAGCACAGGCTAAAGTCTCAGCTTCTAATTGACCTGAAACTGTTAGGCTTGCTCTAGCAGAAAAAAAATCTTTTAAATAATCAGACTCTTTCTCAGTCTTTTCTAAAGCTGTAACAGTAAAAAGCTCTCCTGCACCCTCACAATCAGAAGTGCTTATAATAGGTGTGTGAATGTTGTAAAAACCATTTTCATTAAAAAATTTATGCACAGCAAAACTAAGCGCACTTCTTACTCTAAAAACTGCGCCAAAAGTATTAGTTCTAGGCCTTAAATGAGCTATTGTTCTTAAAAATTCATTGCTATGTCTTTTTTTCTGTAGCGCATAATCAAGATCTGAATTCCCATGTACTATTACTTTTGTTGCCTGAACTTCCCATGCTTGGCCTTTACCTTGAGAAGCTATTAAATTGCCATGAATTTCTAATGCAGCGCCTGTATTGGCACTTAGTATATCTTCTTTATAATTTTCTAAATCACTTCCTGCAATTGCTTGAATATTTGATAAACAACTTCCATCGTTAATTTCTAGAAATGAAAAGTCTTTGGAATCTCTTCTGGTTCTAAGCCAGCCCTTAATTGTCATACTACTTACTGCTTCTTTAGAATTTAGCGCTTCTTTTACTCTCATAGCTCCTCTAGGTTACTACACTAGATTGCCATAAAGAGTATCGTTGAAGCTAGTAGTAATAAGGAAGTTTGACCTAGAATTGGGAATAAATCTCTAGGTTCTTTAAAAAGATAAACTTTATAAGAAAGAAATAAAGTAGCAGGTAATAATATTAAAAAGACTTTGCTTTTTAATATTAAAATTAAATTAGCTAATAATAAAAAAGAGAAATACTCTAATTTACCAAATAACTTTCCAAATCTTACTACTAGAGTCTTTTTGTTAGATTCTTTATCTTGGGTAAAATCTCTTAAATTATTAACAACTAAAATCGCACTCGAGATAAAACCAGGAACTAAACCATAATAAATAGAACTAGAAAGACTTTGTTGCCCTAATAAAATCCAAGTAGTTCCCCAACTAGCAACGGAGCCAAAAAAAGCAATTACAAAAATCTCACCTAAACCTAAGTAAGCTAAAGGATATGGTCCTGCAGTATAGAGATAGGAAAATAATATGCTAAGCATTCCAATAACTAAAATACTTAATCCTCCAACAGATACTAAATACGAACCAAGTAAGATAAGTAATAGAGTTAGAATAAAGATAGCTTTTTTCATTTCACTAGAATTAATAATCCCGCTTGCTAGCATGCGTTTTGGGCCAACTCTGTTCTCATCATCACTACCTTTTAAGAAATCACATAGATCGTTTACGTAGTTTGTATTGATTTGAATTAAAACAGCGGTAAGTAAAATTATAAAAAAATATACTAGATTTAAATTTTGGTTAAAATCTAATGAGAGCTTTGTCCCGATTAAAACTGGGCAAATAGAAGCTGGTAATGTTAAAGGTCTTGATGCTTTAAGCCATCTATTCAAGAGTTAGTTCCTCCGTTAGGCTTTACTTAGATAGCTTTTTTTCTTCTAAAAGGAATTACGTTGTTGCTTTTTTCTTCAATAGGTTGATCTAATTCAATAGGCTCTAAAATTTTAGATTTTTTAGTTTCCATAAGAGCTAAAACTTCATCACATACTACCTGAGTAGATTGTAATTGTGATTGGAACTTTATTAAATCAAGTGAAGATTTGTATATAACTGCATATTCCGCTCTACTAAGAGCCTCTTTAATTTTATCATGTGCAAAATCCAAATCATTAGCACATTGATTTAATGTTTGCTGAAAGCCTTCATGCAAGCTTAGCAGTGCATCAATTGTATCAGCTGAGTTGGTACTACTTTTTAAAATTTTATTTAGTTCTTTTCTTAATCTATTATATGTTTTTGCCCACTGCTTGGCTCTAACTTCATTTGAAAGAGCAGCAACATTAATACTAGCTTCAGAATTAACAAGCATGGAATTATAAAGCTTTTCTGCTTTAAAACTTTTTGCAATTAATACTTGTAATCTTGAAGTGAGGGTTGAAGACATAAATAAAACTTTATTAAAAATTAATGGTATACTTTATGCTATACTCAGCTTTGGAAATAGTCAAACTTCAAGCTAAGAGAAATTAGAACATTCAATTTAGTTTTTATAAAATAACTACTGATTATGACTAACTGTTACAGTTGTGTGTATCCCACCTCTAACATAAAACTCTGCTTCTAAGTCTAACTTTCTAGGATTTAATAATTTAATTAAATCATCTGCTATCATGTTAGTAACTTTTTCATGAAAATGTCCTTCATCTCTAAAAGACCAGAGATAAAGTTTTAAAGACTTAAGCTCTACGCATAGTTTATCTGGAATATAACTAATTCGAATCTCGGCAAAATCAGGTTGACCAGTTTTTGGACAGACACATGTAAATTCAGGACATGTAAAATTAATAGTATAATCTCTTTCAGGTTTTGGATTTTCAAACGTATCTAAATCTTTACTAGGCTTTGTAGACATTTATTTCTTACCTTCTATTAATTTCTTAAAACTACTTAACATAGAATTACTGTCTTTTTCACTCGCTTCTATTAACTGCTCTAACTCTCCAGCATCTAACCAAATTCCACCGCTTTCAGCACATCTATCAATAACGACACCACTAAGAACTTCTTGCTCCATTTCCTTACCAGTAATAGGGCTTAATCTAGGCTTATTTGCCTCTTTCTTCTTTGTAAGTCTTTCTAAAGCTTCTTTATTTTTTTTATCAAAGTAAGACTCTTCTTTTGCCTTACGCGCTTTATCTAATGGATTACTCATAATTAATGTCCTTTAATATATTGACCTAAATGCGTGTTTTTGAAAATATCACCCTTTATAACTTTAACAAATATACTTAATATCTAGTGCAAGCAAGTTTAAGCAAAAGTAAAGCAGAGAATATAAGTAAGAATTTATTTTCTCTCGCTTGTAAGTTTTTCTCTGATATATACGAGTACCGAGAATATTTTATACAATCTGTAGCAAGAGATTTAAGAAGAAAATACAAACGTTCTGTACTTGGCTACGTATGGAGCATGCTTAATCCTCTACTTATGATGATTATTCTTGCGGTAGTTTTTTCTCATATTATGAGAATGAATATAAAAAACTACGCAATCTTCCTTTTTTCTGGAAGTATTATTTGGACTTACTTTAACTATACAGTCTCAGCCTCTGTTGGTGCTATTAGAGCAAATGCTACTATTATGTCTCAAGTCAGTGTGCCAAATTATATTTTCCCAATATCCACTGCCTTTTCAGCTATAGTAGAGATGTTTTTTTCTATAGTTCCTCTAATACTTATAATGTTATTTCTTGGTCATAAAATTTCTTATCATATCTTAGCTCTGCCATTAATATTAATGCCCTTATTCTTTTTTACTATGGGAATATCTTTATTCGTAGCTGTGGGTAATGTGTTTTATGAAGACACTGAACATTTAACAAATGTAATTCTTAATGCCCTATATTTTCTTTGTCCTATTCTCTATATGAGAGAGATGCTACCAGATTGGTTAATTCCCTACGTCTCAATTAACCCTCTTTTTTGTATGGTAGAATTTGGTCACGACTTATTTTTTTATGCTAAATATCCTAATACCTTAAGTTATCTCTATGTATTAGCTACTTCTTTTATTACTTTAATTTTTGGTTTGTATGTTTTTAACAAATCAGAAAAAAAATTCATGTACTTTTTATAATTGCAGCCTATGTCTGAAATCGCATTAAAATTAGAAGATGTAACAGTTTCTTTTAGGTCTTATAAAGAAAGGCCAACTAGCTTTAAAGAATCTCTTGTTGGCTTAGCAAAGAAAGGAAAGAAAAAATACTATACTACTTTTGATGCATTAAAAGATATTTCTTTTGAAATTCCTAAAGGAAGTGTATTTGGAATTATCGGGAGTAACGGCGCTGGAAAAAGCACGCTACTTAAAACAATGGCAGGCATTATTCCGCCTACAAGTGGACAAGTCATTACAAATGGCAAACTAGATTCATTTATTCAACTTGGTGCAGGCTTTGATGCTGAGTTAAATGCAGTTGAAAATATCTATTTAAACTGCTCTTTGCACAAGATGCCTAAAAGACTAATTAAAGAAAGAGTACCTAGTATCTTAGATTTTGCTGAGCTTACTGAATTCTCCAACACTCCTATTAAATATTACTCCTCTGGAATGTTTGCACGCCTTGGATTTGCAGTAGCAATTGAAAGAAATCCAGATATTTTACTTGTTGATGAAATCCTCTCTGTTGGAGATGTTCGATTTAGAGAAAAATGTGATGATGTATTTAATAGATATCTTTCTGAAGGTAAAACTATTTTAATGGTTAGCCATGACTTACAAAAGATAAGAGAAATGTCTTCTAAAATTGCCTTACTCTCTAAGGGCGAAATAGCCTATATTGGAGAACCAGAGACTGCGCTTAAAATGTATAACGATCAAGAGTATAAAACTGCATTAAGCGCTTAAAGTAGTTAGTTAAAAAACTCTGACTAGGTTATAATTAAGAGATTATGATTAAAAAAACTTTTAGACTATCTCTGATACTATCAATGCTTTTTCTTGTTAGTTTATCTGCCAACTCATGTTCAAGCATATCTACTACTAGCTCTTCAAATAATCCTGAAGTAAAAAGACTTTTAATTGGATTGTCTACAAATTATTTCTCAAATATTATTCAAAGTAATTATGCTGTAATTGATGCTAATATAATTTGGTATAATTATATTAGAAATAATGGAACTAGTTATAGTAAGAAAGAATATTACGTACAGCTAGTTAATTTAAATAAGAAATATCTTAATAAAAATCACCCTCTTAATAATACAAAATTTATTAAAGCTAAGATTAGAGGGGATAATGCTGATATTTATTTCTCAAGCACAGATTTAAATGATGAAATAAAGCTTAGCTACACCTGGTCTGGTTCTGCATGGTTTTTAGTAGATGATAACTTGTTTGCTGATGGCTTGCTTAGGTAGAGAACTAATAGCATGATTAAAGTAGCGAATAAGTATCTATGCACAAAAAATTTAAAATATCGAACTAAAGAACTTGACTGGAGAACTTCTAGACTATGTGAAATTAATGAATGGGAGAACCCGGAATTCGCTCATACTGCGAAAGAAATTATGGGAAATAATACTTTCCCTAAACATAGAAAAGTTTGGGAGTTTAGTGCAACAGTATTAGCACTAAAAGATCTAGGTTTATTAAACAAAGATTCAGTTTGTATTTCAGTTGCAGCAGGAGTTGAAAGAATACTGTTCTATTTAGCTAATAAAACTAATGGTGTTATCGCTACTGATATATATGGCTTAGGTGATTTTTCTAATAAAGAAGCTAATAAGAGTTTCATTAACAACCAAAAACAATTTGCTCCGTATAGCTATACTGAAGAGAACTTAATAGCAGCTAATTGTAATGCCTTAAATTTAAAATTTCCTGATAATTCATTTGATTTTGCTTTTTCAATGTCTTCAATTGAGCATTTTGGAGGAATTAAGAATGCAAATAGAGCTTTAAAAGAAATGTCTAGAGTAGTTAAACCTGGAGGATATGTAATTATTACTACAGAATTTGCAATTAATAATTACATTACTGACCAAGTTTTTAAATATAAGGATTTTAAAAAATTAATTAAAGATACCAATTTATCTGGCAAACTAGACTTTTCTCTTAGCAATGAAAGTCTTAAATATTTATGCGATATGTTAGTAGATGACTTAGAGCAACTGCCACATATAAACTTAAAAGCCTTTGCTTCTATTTTTACCTCTGCAATTTTAATTCTTAAAAAAGATGGCTCTTCAAATATTCAAACTAACAAAAGTAAACTGTGGAGTATTGCAAAGAATTTACGAAATGAAGTTAAATTAAAAAAAGAAAATAAATTAGTATCAGTAATTAAGAAAAAACTTTTAAATCTAAAAATCAAAAGAGACTTAATGTTGCTCAAATTAGAAAACAAATGTAATGATTAAGCTATTTTTTAGTCTAATATACTAGTCGTGATTTAGTTTTACGTTTAAATTACGACTAGTATATTACCGAGCATACCGTCAGCAAAGCTGTTGGCCTTTGGCCAAAGGTGGGGAAACAACATATTTTTCATAAAGACTAAGTAGATATTGTGGAGTTACTTTGCTTCTAACTAAAAATATTTCAAAACAATACTTACTAGGCAATGTACAAGCCTTAGAAAACATTAACGTTAAAATTAACGAAAATTCTTTTACTGGGATTAAAGGACCTTCAGGATGCGGCAAGAGCACTTTGTTAAATATACTTAGCCTTTGTGATAAGCCTAGCTCTGGAGAGCTTTTTTTCTTAAATAAAAAAATTAACTTCAATAACAAATCTGAGTTAACGAAACTTAGAAGAACTAAAATTGGATATGTATTTCAATATTTCCACTTAATACAAACACTTAATACATTTGAAAACATTGAACTAAGTCTACTTTTGCAAGAAAAGAGTGAAAAAAATAATAAAGAAAAAGTCTATAGCTTATTAAAACTTGTAGGATTAGAGAATAGAGCTCAGCATTTTCCAAATCAACTCTCTGGAGGAGAGATGCAAAGAGTTGCTATTTGTAGAGCGCTTGCACATCAACCAGCTTTGATAGTTTGCGATGAACCTACTGGTAATCTTGACTCAGTAGCTGGAAGTGCTGTGATCGACCTACTAAAAGAGGCTAAGAATTCAGGATCTGCAATTATCATGGCATCCCATAGTGATGAGTGTCTTTCACATTGCGATAGAGTAATTAAACTTAAAGATGGCAAAATAATTTAAAATAATGATTTGGCTTAAAATCGCACTTAGAAAGCTTCAAGCTAATTTAGTTGAATCTATACTTTTAACTCTAAGCACTGCTCTTGGCGTAAGTGTCTTTCTAGCAATTATTTATTCTGCAAACGCTAGCGTTTCAGCATTTAAAGAAACAACTAATATTTTTGACGAGCAAAAATTTAGTAAAATAATTCATATTACTAACTCTAGCTTTGAACAAAGTTATGCAAAAGAAATTCTTCCTTATGTAGATAAGCCTTTTTTAGCAGTTCTAGAAGCAAGTGGTTCAATTAATAGTTTGCCAATAATTTTTTATGGAGTAGATTTAATTAAACTAGGTCTAGATACTAATTATGTTTATGTTGATAAGAAATACTTAAATGAGAATTCAGAATCAAAAATAAGAATAGAAGATAAATTTCAAGACTTAGAATCTGAACAGTTAAAATTAAAAATAAATCCTTTAGATAACTTTAATACTAATTTAGCCCTTATTCATATTGGCAAATTACAAGAAATAACTAATCAAAAAAATTTACTAACAGGCGTATTGTTCCCAAAAGTAGATAATATTGAATTTAATCACCCAGATTTTATTGTAGTTAATAACAACACCCTAGAACAACAATCAAAAAGCTTACTAGGAGCCTTTAAAACAAATGTATTAATACTAGTGGCTCTAACTATACTAGTTTGTGCGTTCCTGCTTTATAACTCTTCACAAATTAAAGCGACTCAAAGAACAAGTGAGCTAATACTACTGAATACACTCGGAACAAAACAAAGCACTGTATTTTTTATGCTAATCTTTGAAGTTTTAATTATTGGTAGCTTAGGAAGCATAATTGGCCTAAGTCTTGCCTACCCTCTTACAGATTTAGTCTCTAAATCTTTTTTTAGCACTGCTACTACTCTTTACTTAGGAGAAGCTAGTTTAGAAACTATTGGTTTTAGTAATCATAAAACTCTATACTTACAGGCTTTTTTTCTAGGCGTAGCACTTTCTACAATTGGTGCGATAATTCCATACTGGAAAGCTTCAAATTTAGCTCCTAGTTTACAAGTAAGAAGTAGAAAAGTTTTTAAAAAATGGTCTTATAGTTTTAAAGCTGTTTTTATTTCATTATTATTTTTAATAATAGTTTCATATTTTGCACACATCAAACAATCTGCAAGTCTTTCTTACCTTGCTAGCTTTAGTTTAATTTTATTTTTAATTTTTTTAACTCCTAATATTTTAAATTTGATTGTTAGAAAATTTAAGACATTGAAAATTTTTTCTAGTTTAAATCAATTTATTTCAACTTCAAATATCTTAAGTTCAAAAGACATTATCTCAATTTCTGCTATTGCAGGTAGTATTGCTGTTGCAATTTTAATTAGTATGGATATTTTTGTTAAAAGTTTTGAAAATTCTCTTTTAAAATGGACTGACTATAGCTTTCAAGCTGATTTGTTTATTAAACCTAAAAGCCCAGGCAGTATTAATAGACCAATAAAACTAGATCCAAACATTGTAAACTACTTAAATAATTCAAAAAAAGTATATGCAGTAAATTTCAACTCTAGCTTTGAAACTAATTATAAATCCCTGCCTATTACTATCCTTGGTTCAAATATTGAACTTCTGGATAAAGTTGGTTCAATTAATGTGATTGAAGGAAATCTTGATATTATTAAGTTAAAAACAGGAAAGTCTATTCTAGTAAGTGAGTCTTTTAAAAGAAAATTTAAAATAAATTTAAATGACACTATAAGCTTATTTAATAAAAATTTTGTAATAGATGGAGTCTATAAAGAGTATACAAAAGAACAAGGTTTTATATTAACTGATATTTCAGTTATGAAAAAAGTTTTTAACTTCAATAAAATTGATAGTGCATCAGTGTTTTTAAAAGATATTTTTTCTAAAGAAGAATTAGATAATTTTAAAACTTCTTTACTTAGCAAGTTTAAAAGAAATAACATTGATGTATTAAGTAACAGTGAATTAAAAAATAGAATTAAAACAATTTTCAAACAAACATTTGAAGTAACTGATTTAATGAGATTAGTCGTTATGCTTTTAGCTATAGTGGGTTTTATTTTAACCACAGTACAACAAATTTATGAGAAAGCTATTAATTTAAAAATGTTTAGCACTCTTGGAATTAGCTTTAATGAATTAAGAAAAATACTTTTAACTGAGAGTATTTTAGTTAGCATTAGTTGTATTATTTCAGGTGTAATTGGAGGAATTGTTTTATCGTGGATTATAGTAGAATTAATTAACCCAAATGCCTTTGGTTGGACTTTAAACTTAGAATTTAGTTTATATTCTATTTTAATGCCTAGCTTAATAATAATTTTTTCCTACACTCTAGGGGCAATAATTCCTGCATTTAGAATTGAAAAAATTATTGATAAAACCCAACTAAATTATGAATAGATTATGAATAGTTAAATTATGAATAGCTTTATGTATAAGTTAATACTCAAATCTTTATTTTTTTCTTTATATCTTTGTAGTTTTGTGAATGCACAAGAATTTAGAAAAGCTCAGCCTGGCTATGAATTAAGCTTTCCAAAAGATCATGGTGCTCATAAAAACTTTGAGACAGAATGGTGGTATTTTACTGGACTATTAAAAGTTAATGGTACCTATAAATATGGTTTTCAATTAACATTCTTTAGAAGGTCAAAAGAAGCAGAAACAAAAGAAACTAGCAACGACTGGAATCAAGCTTATTTAGCTCATACAGCAATTTCAAATTTTGAAGACAAAACTTATAATTATGAAGAAAAGTTAGCCTCAGCTGGTCTTGGAATAGCAGGAGCAAGTGAGTCAGATTTAAAAGTATGGAATCATAACTGGAGAGCTGAAAAAGTCGGAGATAAACTCTTACTTAGTTTTGATATTAAAAATAGTCTTGATAAAAATGTAGAAGAAAATAAAGATAACAAATGTGAATTACGTTTAATCTCCACAAATACGCCTTCTATAATTAAAAATGGTGAAAATGCTTATAGTAAAAAAGGTAGCTCAGGAGCCTCTATTTACTACTCTATGGCGCCTATTGAGCTTAGTGGGCATGTTAGTTGCTTAGAAAACAAAGAACTAGTCAGTAAAGAATTAGTAAGGGGCAAAGCATGGATGGACCATGAATTCATGACAAATGCCTTATCTAAAGACCAAGTAGGTTGGGACTGGATAAGCTTAAACTTTCATAACAATGATACTCTAATGCTCTTTAGACTAAGAGATAAAAATGGAAAAGCTAATTATAAAAGTGGAACTTATGTTAAGGATGGGAAAAATTACTTACTAAAAGATTTTAATATTAAAGCAATAAATACTTGGCTAAGCCCTAAAACAAAAGCAACATACCCTAGTAAACTAAATATAAAAATACCAAAATTCCAGCTAGATTTTGATATTACCGCAAAAATTAACAATCAAGAATTTGTAAGTAAAAAAGGTCCGAGCTATTGGGAAGGTGCAATAGAAACTAAAAATGCAGTAGGCTATTTAGAAATGACTGGCTACGATAAAGCTATTAGTGCTTTTTAATCATTCTAATTTGATTTTTATTTATAAAATTAATATTCTTTTAGAGAAATTTATTTAATTTCAATGCTCATTTACAATTAAATATCATAACAAATTTTTAGTTTTCACTCATTTCACTCGTGGAAGCTAAGACATGGTTTTAGCTTCATTTTACTCCTCTATTCTCAGAGTAGTTTTACAATGTCTGAAAAAAAAGTAGCCTATTTTTTATTTTCACTTTACATGCATTGACCGTTATCATTGTTTTGGTATTAGCTTTTCTAGCTTCCTACAACTACGTTGAATCTCAAAAAAGTAAATTACCAAGCAAGAATCAGTTAAAACAAGAACAACTAGAAAAATCTAAGAGCACTAAAAGTTTTAAAGAAATTCAGACTAATCATGAATAGTGTCAAAGGTTCACACTCAGCTTCTAATATAAATTTCTTAAATCTTTGTCATCTCAATCTGATAGGTTCCTAAAACATCATAATCAAAACCAGCTTCACAGTAACAAAGATAATAATTCCACATTCTTTGAAACTTCTCATCATAACCTTCTTTAGAGATTTCTTCCCAAGAATTATTAAAATTTTCTCTCCAGACTCTTAAAGTTTCTGCATAACTTTTAGCTAAATTCTCAGAGTTTTCAATATTAAAATATTTACTTGAAGCCTTATTAATTGCACCTAGTGATGGGCATAACCCTCCTGGGAAAATATACTTTTGAATCCAATCACAACTGGTTCTATATTGTTTATAACGAGCATCTGGAAAGGTAATTACCTGAATTGCTAGTTTTCCTTTTGTTTTTAAAACGGAATGGCATTTTTTAAAGAAAATTTCTAAATTTTCATGCCCTACTGCTTCAAGCATTTCAATTGAAATAATAGAATCAAACTGACCCTCTACGTTTCTATAATCACATAATTTAGCAGTAATTCTATCCTCAAGTCCTAACTCAGTAATTTTTTGATTTACATAATCTAATTGCTCATTAGATAAGGTAATTGTAGTAACTTTTGCTTTTTCACTTGCTAAAACTGCTAATGCCCCCCATCCTGAACCAATTTCTAGTAAACTACCTCCTCCTTCTAAGCCGCCAGCACTGTCTAGTCCTGACCTTTTAAGCATTTTCTTAAGCTTATTAAGCTGAGCTTGCTCTAAGCTTTTATGCTCTGAATCAAATGAAGCTGAGGAGTAAACTAAGTTTGGATCTAAAAAATTTTTATATAACTTATTACCTAAATCATAATGAGCAGAAATATTCTGCTTCGAACCTCTTAGTGTATTAGCTTTTAATTTATGTTTAATCGTATTAACTAACTGACTTATTTTACTAGATAGCATAGAGCGATCATCTATACTTTCTTGATTAATACTAAATAGACCTAATAGTGTTGTTAAATCTGGAGTATCAATAATTTTATCAACATAACATTCCCCAAAAGCAACATCTCCACCAAACATTACTCTTGTAAAAAAGCTCCAGTCTTTAATATCTAAAACTGCTTTATGTGAGTGATTTTCATCCCCTATTAATATACTCTGTTCCCCTGTAACATCCGAATTAGGTAAATTAATTACAATGCTACCTTTTTCTATGCGATTTAAATATTTTAGAATTACTTTCTTAGCTATTAATTCTAAATAACTAGGTTCTTTTCTTCCAATAGTCCACTTACTACTCGGTGCCGGCTTACTAAAAACTTTTAACTTTTTTTGAAAATATAAAATTCCAGCATTAAAACTTATACGAGGTACAGTAAGCCAGCTGTACTGTACTCCCCATAAAAAAGCTTTTAGATAACTTTCCTGTCTCTTAGCTGTTCCAGCTATACTTGAAGTAAATACAGTTTTACCTTCTTTTTCTAAATGAATCTTAACCTCTAGTTCATTATCTCTTTTACTTACAAAAAACTCATAATTACCTTTTAAATCGTAGAAAGGAGAGACATGAAATTCTTTTTTAGCTTTGTACTTAGCAAATTTTTTATTTTTCTGACTTTCCTCACGACTTGCAAAATAAATGTGAGTCTCACCAAAAGTATTATTTACTTCAGCTACTAGTAAATCTGGTAATTCTGACTCTTCAGTTTTATAACAAAGATAAAAGCTCACTGGATTAAAGGCATAACCTAAAAACTTTGGAGATGTTAAAAGTTCAATTTTTTTCCAATCTAAGTCTATATTTTTAGATTGTAAATAAGATAAAAATTTTTGTTTAATACTTCCTATTTTTCCTGGCAAATAATCTTTATCCCAAACAGAGAAAGCACTGTGCTTATTATAGCCAATATCTTTTAACTCATCTTTTTTTAATTCATCAGGCTGATCTAAGTTATCCAAATCAAGTAAGACACTAACGGTTTTATACTTAAAACTGTGAACTTTTGCTCTACAGTGCTCAACATTCGTTAAAAATACGCCCATAATTAAATACTATAAATTAATACTCACAAACTAATACTTACAAATTAATACCATGTAGTTTTGCCATATTAACTGCTGAACTTACTGCATCCTCATGAAATCCATACCCGAAGTAGCTACCACAAAAATAACGACGATTCTCCCCCTGGAGTTTATACAAATCAGTCTGTGTGCTTATTGATTCTAAATCGTAAATTGGGTGTTGGTAATTTATTTCTCTAATAATTTTATTTTTATCAATTGTTCTTACTGGATTAAGAGTAACGCAAAACTCAGATTTAGTTTCATTTAACCCCTGTAAGCGATTCATGTGATAAGTTAAATTACCATCAACGTAATTCCAAGAAGCCCAAGCATTTTTATCTTTTGGTAAAAAACTAGTATCAGTATGAAGCACTGTATAGTTATCTTCATATTTCCATGCACCTAGTAACTCTTGTTCTAAATCTGTTTTATCTTTTATTAAAGTAAAAGACATATCAGCATGTGTGGCTAGAACAACAAAGTCATAAATATTATTTTGACCATCTTTTGTTCTAACAATTCCTTCTTTACTTACTTCAATAACTGGAGAATTTAGCTTAATTTCTCCTTTAAATTGTTTTTTAAAGCTTTTAATATACTGAGAACTTCCACCAACTACTGTTTGCCATTTAGGTCTGTTCTTAAGGGATAAAAGCCCATGATTTTTGAAAAAATTGATATAACTATTTGCTGGAAATTCAAATACTTTTTTCTCAGGCACTGACCAAATTGCTGCGCCCATTGGAATTAGATAGTAATTTATCATTTCTTTTGAAAAATTATTATAAGATAAAAACTGTCCTAAAGTAATTTCTTTATTATTTTCTTTTAAAAAACTTGTACCAAGAACACAGAATCTTCTAATCTCATTTAAAAATTTATAAAAATTAAGAGAGAATATATTTTTTCTTTGAGAGAAAACTCCATTTAAAGTTGTGCCAGCGTAATAAAAATCATTCTTTAAAGATTGAAAAGAAAAAGACATATCACTAAAGCGAATTGGAACATCTAATTGATTTAAGAATTTTGTGAAATTAGGATAATTTTTATCATTTAAAACAATAAAGCCTGTATCTACCATACCCTCGCTAGTTTTAATTGTATTGGTATGACCACCTAAATAATTATTAGCTTCATAAATAGTAACATCAAATTTTTTACTTAATAAATAAGCACTAACTATTCCAGATACTCCTGCTCCTATAACTGCTACTCTTTTCATTATTTAGCTTTCATAATTTAATGCTTAACAGATTTACTCACTATAAAATGATATAGTCTTTGAGGTAAAAGTCTAAGAAACTTTAACATAAGTGTAAAACGATAAGGAAAATGAACCTCAAAATCTCTTCTCTCTATGCCATCTAGCATATACTTAGCAGCTAAATTAGCTTCTATAATAAAAGGCATATCAAAGTCATTTTTATCTGTTAACTCAGTTTTTACAAAGCCAGGACTTACCACGGTTACATCAACACCTTTTGGCTTTAAATCAAATCTTAAACTATTTAAAAAGTATGTTAATGCAGATTTTGATGCCCCGTAAGCTGAAGCAGTTGGAAGAGCACTGTAACCTGCAACACTTGATACTCCAACAATATGCCCTTTTTTATTTAAAAGCATGTCATCTAAAACTACTTCTATGCAATTTAAAGCTCCAAATAAATTTAAATCAAATAATTTTTTATAAGATAAAACATCAAATTTTTTAGCACTAGCTGGCGTATGACTACCTGCATTAGCTAATAAAATATCAACTTGCCTAAAATGATTTTTAATTTCTTGGTAAGATTTATTTACTTGCTCTGAAGAAGTTACATCAGCAGTGCTTATAAAAATTGAATCTTCATTCGTTCCATTCTGAATTAATTCTTTTTTTAAGCTTTCTAACTTCTCTAACCTTCTTGCAGTAATGGCTAACTTGTAGCCTCTTTTTGCTGCTTCAATTGTACAAGCTCTTCCTATTCCACTACTTGCCCCTGTTATCCATAATACTTTGTCTAGCATATTCCTACCTAAGATAGCTTATTATACTTACACTACTTTTTCATCTTTTGATGTTCTGCTTTATTTAATGAAAAGCTCATCATATTAATTATTGCTAAGACGTTACAAATACAAGGAACTAAACAATATAGTATTTTCATGCTTAATATGGCTGACTCATTTTGATTAGCTAGACTGGCATCAAAGCCACTAAAACCTAGTATCCATAGTGCTAAACCTGCACTAATTGCCGCTACTGTCTTTTTAGCTAATGACCATAATCCAATAAACTGCCCTTCTTTTCTCTTCCCACTAATATGCTCTTCATAATCTATTACATCTGCTTGAATTGATGACGGCATAACTAGAACAGCACCGTAACCAAGAGCAGAGATTGTAATTAAAATACTATAGGCAAGCTCAGACTCTATAAAAAATACACCTAGAAAACCAAAAGTATTAACACCCATAGCTAATAGCCATGTAATTTTTTTCTCAAACTTAAAAGAGAATCTAGACCAAAGTGGTAAAAATAGAATGCCTACTAAAAAATACAAAAGTAGAAACAATTCTCCATTTTTACTTTCTAAAACATACTCAACATAAAATAAAAACAGTGTTGCAGGTAAAGCAGATCCGAAAGATGAAAGTACATATGAAGTAAGTAATTTTCTAAAGTGGTGATTCTCTTTTAGTAAGCTAAGAGGCTTAAATTTGAGCTCTATTGCTGATTTTACCTCTTTAATATTTATATAATAGCTAAAAGTAAAAACAACTAAAATAGAGCAATAAACAATAGAAATAATAGTCCAGTTTTTATAAAATACAGGTATCGCTGCAGCAAAAAGAGTGCCTAAAACGACAAAGCCATCTCTAAATGAAAACAATATCGTTCTCTTATCATAATCTGAGTATAAATCTTGACCTGCTGCCTCATATGGAATTGAATAAGAAGTCCAGAAAAAGAAAAAGCAGATACTATTAATATAGAACCAAAGTAGGCTTGTTGTATTTGAACTACTTGCGTAACTACTAAATAAAAAATAATAGCTAATAGCTAGAGGCAAGACAGAGAAGAACATCCAAGACTTTCTTGAAATTTTAAGCTTATCTGAAAGATGACCTATAAGCGGGTCGATAAAGGCATCAAAAAGCCTAGTAATTAAGATAGCAAAGCCAATAGATTCTAAGCTTATTGTCTTAGAGTATAGTTTTGGAATATAAACATAATAGCTAACTGCCATTATAGCTAAGACAAGAGATGGTAGAGAGTATAAAATTTCTAGCTTAAAGTTATATAAGGTCCTACTTATTCGTCGCATATAAACATATGAACATAGCAAAAGAAGAAGAAAAAGATTTTTTGATAGAAGAGTACTTCCTAGGAGAAACAATTGGTTATGGCACTATACATGACTTTCTAGGCAGACTAAGTGCTGAGTTTATAATTAAAATGAGCGGCTACTGGGAAAAAGATATTTTTATACTAGATGAAAGTTTTATTTTTACCACAGGGAAAAAGCAAAAAAGAATATGGAAAATAACAAAAGAAACTAGCCATGAATATTCAGCTACCTCTAATGAACTTATAGGCAAAGCTTTTGGCGTAAGAAAAAATAATACTTTAAACTGGAAGTATAATCTTAAGATTGATTATAATAACAAAAAAATTGCTTTTGACTTTGATGACTGGATTTATTGTTCTAAAGATATAGTAATTAACAAAGTCAAAATGAAAAAATTTGGGATTAAATTAGCTGATTTATTTATTAGCTATAAAAAACCCCAAAATTCTAATAACTAGAACTACTTCTAAATACAATTATTCCAAAGAAACTACTGCCCAGAGACAACAGAAGAGATATCCACACAAGTTGGAGCACCTAAGCTAGACGAATCTCTTATTCTTATAATCTCTGTAACTAAGGCTCCTGCTGTTGTAGGATTTTGTGCTACTTCTATTAAACCATAGCTATTACTAGGTAGGTTAAATGGAGGCGCAGTAAGATTATGCTCAGTCACAGTTCCAGGTAGCGCCCATTCAGGGAATTCAAATAAGAGATTTCCATTTAAATCATATGCTCTAATAAAAACATCAAGTGTTTCAGTTTCACACTGTGAGCTAATTCTTATCCAGTTTTGTTGGTTTAAAAAGGTATTATAACTAAGTGCACTCTCTGTAACACATACCCCTTTAACACTTTGCTTAACTATTGATGAACTTATAGTTCCCGTGCTCGAATCTGGGAAGAGGACAAAAACTTCAGAGCGAATTTGCTCACCAATATTATTAGGACATATCTGAGCAATCCCAGCTGTTCCAGGTATTAAACTTCCTGTAATTGGAATCTGCTCTTGTGCATTAGGAGAGATAATAACATTACTAGGAAACCCAGCTATAGATGCAGAGTTTTGCATTAGGTCAATACTTACAGAAACTGGAGTGTTCTCTAAATTAGTAACTACTAATGTAGGCAGTGCTCCTGCGCCAGTAGAGATTTGAACATAAGAACATTCACTAGTTCCAATATTTGCTTCTGAGACTGAAGCAAAATCAAATCCATTTTGAGCATTACTACCGTATCTAACTACTCTAGCTATATACTTATTAGTCGCGCTTGCAGGTACTATTTCAACACTTCCTGAAGAATTTGGACCAGCTGAGAAATGACCTGCTTCTAGATCTCTTCTACCATTCGCTGGAACTACAATACTACTAGAGTCGATTAAAATACCGCTTACATCAAAAAGATTTCTAATAAAAGTTTGAGGCGTTGATTCTAGATTTGTTATCTCTAACCAATTAAAAATCGTATTGCCTAAGCCAGTAATGTCAAAGGTATTAAAACTCGAGTAGCTATTACCCATAATTTGGCTAGTAATAGGCACAGTGTTTAAGAAATCTTTCTTCGCTGTATTACCTAATCTGTAACGATTACTAAAGCCTGAGACACAGCCAGTATCAGTATAAGCTACTTCTAATGAACCAATACTATTTACTGCAAATCCTGCTAAATCATTAATAATCACATCAACTTGAGCCTTTGATTGTAAGCTTAAATTTTGAGTAGATAGAATATTTCCATCCATATCTATTAAATTTAGTGTAAGACTTTGAGCATTATCACAGGTATTTCTAAGTGTTGCGATATTAACTTGCTCTAAGAAACTATTCCAAGGAATTGATATTGGGTTATCACTTTGAAAGCTAGAACAATCCTCTGGTATTCCACATTGTTCAAAGGAATCTGGAACAAAACCAAAGTGAAAATTAAAATCAGTTTGACCAGAGCCAGGAGCCTGTAAAAAGATGCTAGGAAAACCATTTATAGTTTCAGCATCTGAATCAAAAACATCTGCACCTTGATTTTGAATAGTTAAAGCATAACCTGCTAATGGACCTGTAGGTGAAAAATCTGCAGGATTATCTAAGGCAACTGTATAAAATTCATTAGGCACTAAACCATCAACATTGCTAAACATCCACATGCCATTAACATCAGTAATAACGCTGGTTATAAAATTCCCCATACTATCAAAAAGTGAAACTGTAACTCCAGCTATTACTGGCTCACTTGGGTCTTGAATACCATCTAGGTTTGCATCAAACCAAACTGTATCACCTATTTTGATATCAATGATTATACCTGCATCAATAGTATCGTTTATCTCTCCTGCACCTAATACTACAGTTGGAGTAGTCATAGTTAAGGGATCTGGGTCACTGTCAATATTTCCACCTGCTCCCTGAATAGTTAAGCCATTAGTCATAAATTGAACTTGATAGCTTCCTACTGCAAGGCCAGGAAAACTATACATTCC
>CAYOZL010000028.1:0-27191 GCA_964408435.1 uncultured Bdellovibrionales bacterium
ATTTCATTACAAGATCAGACTGCTATTAAGGTTTCTTAGGCGAAACTCAGGTTTAAAGTGTCTGTATTCTGACCTACCATTAACTCCACCCAAGCATTTCGATCTTTGAGACTAACCATGATACCAGCATCACTACGAACGGCATTGAACCCGAGCAAAGAGACAAGCGAATTAAGAGGCTCAACTAGAAGCTCCCAATCTATATCTCTATTTCTTGGTTTAGATGCAATTTGGTCACTGTTGCTTCCATATAAGTCTGATCAAATCGATCGAGCACTTTGAACAGTTCAGCTAGTAGCTGTGCTAATGTTTTTGGTGTCTTGCTAGGCTTTTGAAATTCACCATCAAGATGAATTTTTAACTCAGCATTTGTCTGTTCTACAATGATTTCTCTCAATGTGGTTTGAGCAGTAGAAACTAGACGAATGATCATCGCGTCTTGAATTTCTTGCTTTTCGTTTTCCTCAAAGACTAAACCAATCTGAATCAATACTTTCTTGATTGCAACTGAGAGATTTTGCCAATCAATTTTCAATCCATCGTTCATACTTACTCCAAAATAAAAAAAGGGATTCAAGCGTAAAAGCCTCAATCCCTTTTTCTATAAAACAATCTTATTATCTGACTCACGATTCACTTAACTTAAGAGCTAAAGGAATCGTTAAGATATATCTACAATTATATGAAATATTTAAAGAGCTACTTGTTAAATTGTAAACTAACTACAACTACAAAACAAATTTCTATCCCCATACGCATTATCTACTCTTGCTACAGCAGGCCAGAACTTCCTTTCTTTAACCCACGCAAGTGGATAAACAGCTTTACTACGAGAATACGGGAAAGCCCATTCATCACTAGCAATCATACTAACAGTGTGAGGAGCATTTTTTAAGACGTTATTATCTTTATCTACTTTACCTTCTATAACTTCATCGATTTCTTTTCGAATTTGAATTAAAGCGTCACAAAATCTATCTAACTCAGCCTTATTTTCACTTTCAGTAGGCTCTACCATCATAGTTTCAATTACTGGAAAAGAAACTGTTGGAGCATGAAAACCGTAATCCATTAATCTTTTTGCGATATCTGCAACTATAACTCCGCAACTACGCTTATAAGATCTAAAATCTAGAATACACTCATGTGCAACAAAGCCATCCTTCCCTTTGTAAAGAACATCAAAAACTCCTTCTAGTCTTTTTGCAATATAGTTAGCATTTAAGATTGCTACCTGTGTTGCTTTTTCAAGACCAGTTGCAGACATCATTTTAATATAAGCCCAAGGTATTGGTAGTATTGATGCAGAGCCTAGTGGAGCAGAGCAAACAGGACCTACTACAGACTCTTTATAAAAATCACTTGGTAAGAAATCTGCTAAATGACTAGCTACTGCAATTGGCCCAACACCTGGACCTCCACCTCCATGAGGAATACAAAAAGTCTTATGCAAATTCATATGACAAACATCAATTCCAAAATTGCCAGGTTTTGTAAGTCCAACCTGGGCATTTAGATTTGCTCCGTCCATATAGACTTGTCCACCAGCTGAATGAATAGTTTCAGTGATTTCTAAAATAGCTTCTTCAAACACCCCGTGTGTTGAAGGATAAGTAATCATAATTGCAGCTAAGTTTTCTTTATGTTCTTCAGTCTTTGCTTTTAAGTCTTCTAAATCAATATTTCCTTCACTATCACATTTAGTAACTACTACTTTCATACCAGCCATAGCAGCAGATGCTGGATTAGTTCCATGTGCAGATTGTGGGATTAAACATACATTCCTATTTTGTTCTCCACGAGAATCTAGATAAGCTCTAATTGCCAATAAACCTGCGTATTCTCCTTGAGAACCTGCATTTGGTTGCAGGGAGACATCATCTAAACCAGTGATTTCTACAAGCATTGCTTTTAGTTCATTTGCTAGCTCAACATAACCTTGCGCTTGGTCTAAAGGACAATATGGGTGTAAGCTAGAAAATCCCTCCCAACTTACAGGAAGCATTTCAGTTGTTGCATTTAATTTCATGGTACAAGAACCAAGTGGAATCATAGAGACTGCCAGGGATAAATCTTTTCCCTGAAGTCTGGTTATGTATCTAAGCAGTTCTGTTTCAGTATGATAAGAGTTAAAAACTTTTTGTTGTAAAAATTTCCCCTTACGAACAGTTTTATCTATCAGAGAATTAGAAATAGTTTTCTGGCTTTCACCAGTTTTTGCTATCTTAGAAAATATCTCAGCAATTTTATCTACGTCTTCATCAGTAGTTGATTCATCAATTGAAATAGAAATTGAGCTATCTTGATTGTATCTAAAATTCATAGAATTTTTAACAGAGACATCTTTAATTGTATCAATTTGCTCTTTAGATAGACTTACAATACTAAGAGTATCAAAAAAAGTTTTATTAGTTATTTCTAAGCCTAGTTTGCTAATTTTATTATATAAGCAAATAGCTTTTCTATTTACTTCACTAGCAATTTTCTTTAAACCATCTGGACCATGATATACAGCATACATTCCAGCCATAATTGCTAATAAGACTTGAGCAGTGCAGATATTACTAGTCGCTCTTTCTCTTCTAATATGTTGCTCTCTAGTTTGTAGAGCGAGTCTATAAGCTGGATTCCCTTCACTATCTTTTGACAAACCAACAATTCTTCCTGGAATTTCTCTTTTGTATTCCTCTCTACAAGAAATAAATGCCGCATGAGGTCCACCAAAACCAAGGGGAACACCTAATCTTTGAGAATTACCGTAAACTATATCTGCACCCCAATTTCCTGGAGCTTCTAGTAAAGTTAAAGCAAGTAAATCTGTGCCTACTATTACTTTTGTTTTTGATAATTTTGCTTTTGATGCAAGAGCAGAATAATCCTCAATACTTCCATCAGTAGCAGGATACTGAAGAACTACTGCGAAATACTCCTTTGAAAAATCAATTTCATTTTCATTACCAAAATCAAGTTCTAAATCTAGAGGCTTAGCTCTAGTTTTAATAACTTCAATTGTTGTTTTATGTAGCTTATTGGAGACAAAGACCTTCTCCCCTTTTTTACTAACCCTATAAGCTAGAGTAATAGCTTCCGCTGCTGCTGAACCTTCATCTAGAAGTGAAGAATTTGCAATATCTAAACCACATAGATCTGAAACTAAAGTTTGAAAGTTAATTATCGCTTCTAGTCTGCCTTGTGAAATTTCTGCTTGGTAAGGGGTATACTGAGTATACCAACAAGGATTTTCTAAAATATTTCTCTTAATTACTGATGGCGTCAAGGTGTTATAAAAGCCTGAACCAATATAAGATTTGAAAACTTTATTTTTTTTAGCAAATTTTTTTGCGTAACTAACTAATTCGTTTTCAGATAAAGGAGCATCTAGTTTCAATTCAGAACTATTTCGAATTTGTTTTGGAATAGTCTTACTTACTAGCTCTTCTAAATTTGAAAGACCGAGTGTTTTAAGCATCTGCCCAACTTCTTCTTGATTTGGTCCAATATGTCTAGAACTAAAACTTGATATTTCCCCTTCCATTTTACTGTCTTTCCTACTTTCTACTACGTTAGACACAAATAATAGCCCTTTTTATTTTGATATTTCAGATAATAATTTTTCATATTCAGCAGGCTCTAAAAGCTCTGCTCCATCTAAGCTACTTGCTTCTACCTTTACAATCCATCCTTTTTTAAATGGGTCTGTATTTAATAATTGAGGCTCATCTTGAAGTGCTTGGTTAGATTCTATTACTTTCGCATTAATAGGAGCATAAATATCACTTACTGCTTTTACAGATTCAATTGTTCCAAAAGAAGCACCAGAACTAAGCTCTGCTCCCGCATCAGGCAACTCTACAAAAACTATATCTCCTAATTCTTCTTGGGCATAACTTGTAATACCAACTATATAGTGATCTCCATCTTGTTTTAGCCATTCATGATCTTTTGTATATTTTCTATCTGTTGGATTGCTCATTTAGCTTTTGCTCCTTTTGTAAAATGGTAAATTCATACGACCTAATTTTAATTTTCTACTTCTTACTGTAGCTAGTAAATCTTCTTTAGTTGCACAATCAATCTTTAAGTAGCACAGTGCTATTGCCTTATTTAGAGTAGGAGTAAGAGTTCCACTAGTCACCCACCCTATCTCTTCCTCAGATTCATTACATATTTTAGCACCGTCTCTAACGATACCTTTATCTAGAACCTCAACTCCAATTAGTTTATATTCAGGCTTTGCACTACATGCTTTTTTGCCAATAAAATCTTCCTTGTCTAATTTAATAGACCAACTCATATTAGAATTTATCGCATTAACATCATCTCTTAGCTCATGTCCATGTAAAGGTAGGCCGGCTTCTAGTCTTAATGTATCTCTTGCTCCTAAGCCAACAGGCAAAACGCCATCGTCTTTACCAGCTCTAACTAAGTCATTCCAAAGCTTGACTGCTTTTTCATTCGGACAAAAAATTTCTAGACCATCTTCACCAGTATAACCTGTTCTTGCGATTATTAGATCTGATAATTCGATAAAACCGAAATTAGCTATATTGTTTAAATCATTATTATCTAAAACTTTACCAACAAGACTGATAGCTAGTGGACCTTGTATAGCAATTTGAGAATATTCACTTGATTTATTCTCAAGCAAGAGATCACTATCTTTATAACTTTCTTCTTGAATTTTTTTTAACCAATCGAAATCTTTATCTGCATTAGAAGCATTTACACAAATTAGATATTTTTCTTTGTTAAATTTATAAACGATTATATCATCTACTACTCCACCTTCATGATTTAACAAAAGATTGTATTGAGCTTTACCTTTTTTTAGTTTTGTAATCTTATTTGAACAAACATAATCAAGAAATTTTTTTGAGTCAGGACCAGTTACAAATATTTCACCCATATGGCTTACATCAAATAAGCCTGCTTTGTTTCTTACAGCATGGTGTTCTTCGATTTGTCCGCTGTACCTAACTGGCATTTGCCATCCACCGAATTCAACAAACTTAGCTCCTAGTTCTTTATGGCTGTCGTATAAAAGTGTCTTTTTCAAAGGTATTTTTCTTTATAAGTTTCTCTAGTATTTAATGGTTTAATTAATCGAAAAAATAGCATATCTCCCAAGAAAACTATAGCCCCTGTAACTGACTTGCTTTAACTATATTTTTCATCAACATTGCAATTGTTAACGGCCCGACACCTCCAGGCACAGGACTAATTGCTGCACAATTTTGACTAACAGACTCAAAATCCACATCTCCGCAAATACTACCACTCTCATAGTTTATTCCTACATCAATGACGATTGAATCGGACTTAACTTTTGAAATAAGATTTTTTTTACCCGTTGCAGAAACTACTATGTCAGAATTTAGCAAGTATTTATCTAAATTTTTAGTTTGACTATGACAAACACTAACAGTGCAACCTTGATTTTCTAAAAGTTGAGCAATAGGCTTCCCAACTAGATAAGACCTACCTACAACAAGTACATTTGACCCTGAGAGTTCTTTTTCTAATTTTACACAAGCATTCTTAATCAGCTCCAACACTCCTAGAGCAGTGCATGGAATAATTCCATCTTCTTTGTTTGTTAATGCAAAATAATTACTAGGGTGAAGACCGTCTATGTCTTTTAGTGGGTTAATTTTTTTAATCGCTTCTAAAGAGGACAAATGCTTTGGTAAAGGCAATTGCAATAAAATACCGTTTATCTCAGAATTCTGGGAAAGCTCTATTAACTCAGCTTCAAGATCTTTTTGACTTATATTAATATCTAGAGTTTTTAAGCTCGGGTTAAATCCCAAAGAGCTCGCTTTTTTAATTTTACTATTTAGATATTTAATAGAATTCTTATCCTCGCCAACGAGCATAAAGACTACATTAGGCTTGAAGTTTAGATTTATAGTAGAATAAATCTCTTTTGCAATTTGCTTCCCATCTAAAATAATAGCTGACATAATATGTAATAAATATTAATAGTAATTCTATTTTAAATCATATTTAGCATATAGCAACATCGCTAAATCAAGATAGAGACTTTTATTTTATAATTATGATTATAGGCATACCAAAAGAATTAAAACCTGGAGAGGCAAGAGTTGGAATAACACCTGAAGCTTGCAATCAACTAACTTCAAATGGCCATCAAGTTCTTATACAAAAAGATGCTGGTACTTTAAGCGGCTACTCAAACAAAGATTTTTCAGATTCTGGAGCAGAGCTAATAGAGCAATTAGAACAAGTTTGGGCTAAATCAGATCTACTACTTAAGGTTAAAGAACCTGCACCAGAAGAAAGAGAATATTTTAGAGAAGATTTAACAGTCTTTAGTTTTCTACACCCTGCAAGTGATAAAGATTTAGTAAATAAGCTTGTTAAGGCAAAAACTACTGGAATATCTTTTGATTTACTTCAAGATGAGAAAAATAATTTTCCAATACTTGCTCCTATGAGTGAGATTGCTGGGAGACTCTCTATTTTCTCTGCTGCAAATGCCCTACAACCTCAAAAAAAAGGTCTAGGTATACTACTAGGTAAAGATTGCAACGTGCTGGTGATCGGTGCAGGAGTCTCTGGAAATGCCGCAATTAATTCTGCTTTAGGTCTCAGGGCAAATGTTTGCGTACTAGATTTAAATCAAGCAAAGATTGATAGCTTAAATGCTCGAAAAGACTCTAATAATTTAAGAGCAAAAATCTCTAATCGTGAAAATTTGTTAGAAGAACTAAAGATTGCAGATGTTGTAATTGGTGCAGTTTATGTCCCTGCAGACTTAGCTCCTAAAATTATTAAAAAACAAGACTTAGAATTAATGAAACAAGGCTCTGTAATAGTGGATATAAGCATTGACCAAGGTGGAATCTTAGAAACTAGTAAAACTACTTCTATTTCAAATCCTACTTTTATTGAAAATGGAGTTGTTCACTACTGCGTTCCAAATATGCCAGCACTGGCCCCTAGAACTGCAACTATTAATTTAAATAGAGCAGTAATGCCTTGGTTAGAAACTCTACTTGAGACAAAAGATCCTACTAAAGAGAAATATCTATCAACTGGAATCGCAACTTATCAAGGCCAGATCCTTAACAAAGTTGTTGAAAAAGCATTAAGCTAAAAAAGCATGAATAAATCCCTAACTCATATTCTATCAGGTGATTTATGGGGTGGTGCTGAGTCTCAAATGCTAATGCAGATTACAGAACAGATAAATAGATCAGATCAAAACAATCTTAAAGAAGTTAAAGTCTTACTCTTTAATGAATTAGAAACTTTTAAAAGATATAAAAAAAATGGAATTAATTGTGTAGTTTGTCCTGAAGATAAAGGAATACTCTCACTAATAAAATCATGTCTGAAAAATTACGATAAAGATTCTATTATCGTTACACACGGATATAAGGAATTATTCATTGGAGCAGTTTTAAAGTTCAGTAAGAAAGTTAAACTGATTGCAACGGTACATGGTTTAAATGAGCCAAGCACAAGTTTTTTTAATAAATTAAAATCCAGTGTCTACGAATATACTAATTTTTTTCTTCTAAAATATTATGCAGATAAAGTTATATGCGTAAGTAATTCTATAAAAAAACATTTGAACATCAAACATTCTGAAGTTATTTGGAATTGCGTTGACTTCTCTAATGAGCAGGTAAGCGACGCTTTAAAGCTTAACAGCAATACTATCTTAATGGTTGGAAGACTAGTTCCTATTAAGCGTTTTGACTTAGCAATTAAAGCCGTAGCTAAGCTAAAAAAAGAAGATGTAAATATAAAATTACAAATTGCAGGTAGCGGCCCTTTAGAAAAAGAACTGCAAAGTTTAATTTCAACTCTCGAACTTAAGGATCAAGTAGAGTTGCTAGGCTTTAGAAATGACATAGCTAAGCTATTAAAAGAGTCTAGCATGTATTTAATTTGCTCAGACTTAGAGGGTATTCCTACTGCACTATTAGAAGCTTTAAGCCTTAGAACTCCCTCTATTGCTACTGCAGTAGGTGGGATTCCAGAAGTTATAGAAGCCTTACCAAAAGGCTCTTGTATCCTTACTGCAGCTAATGATGTAGAACTATTAGCCGATGCAATTAAAAAAAGGCTTAATAACTTAGAAGTTTCTATGGATGTTGCTAACACAGTTAAGGAGAAATTTAGTAAAAATAGAGCTGCAAAGGATTTCTTCAAAATGCTCTTAGAACTAAACTAAGTCAAAAATATGGATAACTTAAAACATTCTGTAAAAGGTGCTTCTTGGCTCGGCCTTTTTAAATTAATTTCTCAAATAGTCTCTTGGACAGGCACAATTCTAGTAACAAGACTACTTACCAGTCATGATTACGGCATCATGGAAATGGCGACAGTTTTTACTGGCTATATTAACTACTTTGTAGAATTTGGCATAGGAACTGCACTTGTTAACAAATCAGATGTTACAAAAAAACAAGAAAATTCGGTCTTTATTTTTACTATTGTTTGGGGAACAATTCTAGGATGCACGTGCCTTATACTTGCACCTATAACAGCTAATTTTTATCAAGAGCCTGAGATTTACCCTATTACCTGCTCTGTGGCCCTACTCTTTATCTTCACGTCGATTGGAATAGTTCCAAGAGCAAAAATTCAAAGAGAATTAAGATTTAAAGAGTTAGGGATTTTCGAAGCTATTGGAGCCGTTATTGCTATCGCCTCTAGCGTTGTTCTTGCATTATTGGGATTCGGAGTCTGGGCTTTAATTGGCTCTCATATTATTAGATTCTTTATAGTAAACATTATCTACTTAGTATATTCTAAGTATAAACCTAAATTTGAATTTAGCTTTCAAGAGGTATTGCCTTTTATAAAATTTGGTTTGCCGGTAGTGATTTCTAGTAGTCTGTACTATGTCTATATTAAGGCAGATAGATTCTTTGGAGGCTTAACATTAGGAGCAGAACAACTAGGGTTTTATGCCGTAGCTCTTCAATTAGCCGCTATCCCTGTAGAAAAAATTGTTACACTGATTCAAAGCGTGCTCTACCCTACTCTTTCAAAAGTTAAAGATAACATTGAAGAGTTTAAAAAAATATATTTATACTTTATTGCTGCAATTGCTTTTATTACATGCCCAATTTTTACCTTAGGGCATGAACTAGCAGGAGATCTTTTCTCTGTGGTTCTTAGTAGTAAATGGGATAGCAGTGTCGAACCTTTTAAATTACTGTTAATTGGCCAATTTTTTATTGCCTTAACATCTCCTAATAATCTAGTACACGTTGCTAGGGGAAAACCTAGCTGGAGTATGTACTATAACTTAATCTTAGCGCCTGTTATGCTCTTATCTTTTTGGTATTTTTCTAAATTCCAAACACTGCATCATTTAGCATACCCTTGGGCTTATATTTTCCCAATAATTGGAATAATTTATATTGCAGTTACTAATCGAGAAATTAATTTAAAACTTAAAGAATACTTAGGCTCAATTTCTCACCCTATAATTTCTTCTTTAATTGCAGCTTTTGCTATTAGTTTAATAAAAACGGATCATCAAATCTTAAGACTAACAATAAAAATTACTGCTTTTGCTCTAATATATATAGGCTACATGCTTACGATAGGAAAAACTTACAGCACTAAGCTGTATAAAGAACTTAAGCGTTAGCTTGTTTTAATCGACCACATACCGGAGTGTTTATCACCAAAGCAGTTTCATACTCTGTTCTTTCCCAGTTTACATCTAGATGCTTCTTCTCAATACTAAAGTATTTTGAAATTACATCTAGTAAGTCGCTTTTAAAGTCATCCATTTCTGTTGCAGTTAGTCCAGAACGATCTTGAACAAGAACCATCTGCAATCTATTCTTAGCTGTTCTATTAGAATTATTTCTTAAAAATAATGATTTTATCGAGTTTAACATAATCTTACTCCTCTCTTTTAAAATACACTGCTAAGCTGCTCTAAGCTTCTTACCAATTTTAGCCCAGAAACTTAATCCAAAGTCTACTTCGTCCATTGGTTTATTACCAGATATAATTCTCTCTGCAATTGCCATATAAGCAAGCCCAGCTTTGGATTTCTTATTATAAACGGCAGGCTCTCCTGTATTTGCTGAAATAACGATATAATCATCTTTCATCACAAGACCTATTTGCTCAATACCTAAGATATCAATTACATCTCTTGGAGAGAGCATATCCCCTCTTCTAACCAAGTCTCTATCAACTCTGTTAATTATAACTTGAGGCTCAATTCCTTGAGCAGAGAGTAAACCAATAACTCTATCAGCATCTCTAATTGCAGAAACTTCTGGAGTAGTAACAAGTAATGCTTGGTCAGCACCTGCACAAGCATTCCTAAAGCCTTGCTCAATTCCTGCAGGTGAATCTACTATTACAAATTGATATTCTTGTTTAAGCTTCTTAATTAAAGTTGCCATTTCCTCAGGATTGATAACGTCTTTATCATCTGTTTGAGAAGCTGGTAATAAATAAAGGTTATTTGATTTTTTAGACTTAATAATCGCTTGTTCTGGTCTACAAACTCCCTTAATCACATCAACTAAGTTGAAGACGATTCTGTTTTCTAAACCCATAATCACATCAAGGTTTCTTAATCCGATATCGCCATCTATAACTAATGTTTTTTTACCAAGTGCAGCAAATGCAGCACCTAAATTAGCAGTAGTAGTAGTTTTACCTACCCCACCTTTGCCTGAAGTAATTACAATTGCACGTCCGTTCATTACACCTCTTTTCTTTTCAGTGGAAAGCTTCTTGGATTATAAGCTTCCACAATTATTCTTCTATTATCTATTCTAGCAATTTCAGCACTACTAGATTTCTCACTACTACCTCTAGATATTACAGAACCAATTCTTAACTGAACTGGTTGCATATTTAGGGCTAATATAAATTTATCGATTCCTTTATCATCATAAGCACCTGCATGAGCTGTACCTCTGAGACTACCAATAACAACTATATCTCCTCCGGCTACTAAATCAGCTCCTGGATTAACATCGCCAATAACTACTAAGCTAAATGGAGTTTCAACTTTTTGACCAGAACGAATAGTTCCAGAAATAATCTTAGAATTAGCATCCCCGTCAAATAAGAGTTCTTCTTCTATAACCTCAGAAACTCTATTTATGTAATTCTTCCTTAGTTCCTCAGAGATATCTCTATCTATTATTGGCCCTTTACTAGGGTCGATTCCGTAATAAGTCTTTTCACCAAGATCGAATCCATCTGCTAGCATCTCTACTTGCTGTAATAGATTTGAACCAAAATTATCGTCTTCATCGTTTGTAATTTCAATTGAATTATTTTGAGAATTGTCACTCGGATTAACATCAGAATTGTTAGTTTGTTTACTAACACTTGTACTAGCAATCTCTTCTATCTTAGAAGTCTTTTTACCGCCTCTTAATCGCCTAAGACTTTTTCTTCTTTTATGACAAACTTTTAATCCATAATCTTCAACTAATTTCTGTTCAAGCTCAAGGCTTTGCTCTTTAGTAGGTAACCTTTCTAGCCATTCGAGACAGACTTCACCTCCTGAGAAAAACTTTTTTCTTCCACCAAGTAGCTCATCTAACTCAATCTCAATTTCACTCCAGTCAGCTTTACCATCTATTCTAAGAACTAAACCATCTTCAGTGCCTCGAGCAGTAATGACCTGTCTACTACTACCAATATTAAGATTATGACTTTGTTTATTATCTGTTTGTTCTAAATTGTCTGACACGTATACCTCTTTGCTAGAATTCCTTTATATAAAAAATCCATACTTACTTCAAGTAACTTGTAGTAAATAAAGTTTTAGTGCGCTTTTTTATTTGTCTGACTAAAATAATGCTAAATAATTCTGGGCTCTAACGCTATAAATTGACAGAAATCTAATTAAATTAGAGTATAAGCTCGTGGAACTCAGAAACCAGTTCTAGTATATAAGTATAAACTTTTATATTAATAACATTAATATAAATTAAATTTTCTTTTATACACTTGCTTTATAGCATTTTAATATATGGTTTAGCACTTTAGTGCTTAAACATCGCGGCCCTTGAGGTCGCCCACCCCCGCAAGGGATAGTGGTAGTATTTATTACTTTGAAATTTGTTGAGTATTTTTAAATAAATATTCCTTATTTCCATATATTTTTGGTTTTTGTGTTGGATCTTATCTGAGGTTCCACACGCTTTTTTCATTTCCGAAATACATATTTATTTGTGCAGACAAAATATCTAGCTATTATTCCTCTTGCTTTATTACTCTTTCTTTCTTCGCCTAGAGGCTTAAGCGAAAAAATAGAAAATCAAAAATATGACACTGTCTCCACCAGCTATTGGGACCACGAAGTAAAGTATCTTGAATGCGTTAATTACGGTGAAAAGAGTATAGGTGGAAGAATGATTTTTCAGGATAGAAAAGGTAAAAACATAGGATTTATACCATTCAGTATCAACCCTTTTGGTTTACTTAGAAAAAAACTAACAACATCTTATGCAAAATCAATTAATGAAACAATTAGCAAATCAATTAAGTTAGAAAATTACGGAAGTTTTCATCTTGAGGCGTCAAAAGAAACTATTAATTGTTTTATAACTTCAAATAACTCACTTACGCCATTTGACCATAAGCTTTCTGAAACTTCTTATATCTCATTAAATTCTGAATCTAGTAAATATCAAATTAATTTAGCAAATTTTTCTGAGAGCTCTTTATTTAAAGTAAACTCTTATTCAAAAGATGGTAGCTTAGTAGAGACTAAAGAGATTAAATTAAATAAGAACGAAAGATTAATCAAAGAACTAACACAAGAAGAAATTGGGCTTTTAGAGATAATTCCGAGTACAGAAAGCAATCTTTATTCTGCCAGTGTAATCTTAGAGAACAAACAAATTGAAATTGCTGATAGTGGCAACTGTAAAAAAAGATTTGTTAATGCATTTCACAAAAAAAATAACTTCAGATTTACTAATCTCGAAAATGAATCACAAAGAGTCTTCTTATCAATACGTGATAATGAAGAACAAGAGATATCAAATGAAAGCGTTTTAATACCTGCAAAAACTACTTATAATATGAATTTTAATAATTCTTCACTAAGTAAAATAAAAATTGAAATTTCTTGTAAGGCAGAAAATAAAATACTGATCAGTAACTTTAATAAAAAACCATATGTTTTTGGAGAGATTTCTAAGAACAAGGCGCTTTTACCTATTATCCAATCTAAAAATAACTCATTAAACCTATATGGTAAGAACTCAATTGTTGATATTGAGCTTTTCTCAAAATCTGGAAAAAAAATTCTAAGCCCATACAAGAACCTATTAATAGAGGGCAAGTTAACTATTCCACTAGATAAAAAATTAACTAAAGATACTAATGCTGTTGCTTTAATCTCATCTAAGAATCTTGACCTTGAGTTAAATAGAAAAAGTCTAAGAGAAGAGGAAGTAACTTTTCCTATGTTTAAACTAAAATCTGAAAACATAGATAACAACATTACAGGACTTAATGTTAAAAACCTCAAGCTAAATAAGCGTTGTGTTAACAGAAAAGAATCTTCAATCCCAGAGGCTTTTATAAGCTATGATTCATTGAAGTTTAAAATCAATAAGAATAAATTAAGTAAGTCTGGTGTTGAGAAAATTGATACTTTCCACATATTAGACTTGCAAAGAATAAAAAGAACCTTAGCTAAAAATAACTTTTTCCTAGAAGGTATCTTTAATAAAGATTATTTGAATAATAAAAAATATTTTTTAAATAATCTTTGCGCTAGCCTAATGTATTCAAGCATAGACTCTAGAATAGCTTTAGATAAATATCTTAGGCATATTCCTGAACTAAGTTTTGATTATAAAAAGAACCAAGAGATAACACTGTCTGGTTCAGCTTGGTTAAAACCAAATCCAGATAAATATTTATTCTGCTTTAAAACACTGCCTGATTGCGAATTAAGTAAAGAGCCTACTTCAGAGTATGCAAAAGTTTTTACTAGCCCAAATCAAACAGAAGTTAAGCCTTCAAAATACTACCCTTTACTAACAATCGACAGACCTTTTATTCCTAATACAAATAAAAATTCTTATAAGATTAAATCTTATATTCATAGCAAAGTTCCTTTTGAAATTATTGCCAACTTAAATGGTGTTAAGCAGAGAAAAAAAGAAGATAAAAAGGGAAAAGAGAGGAAAGAAGAAAAAAAGAACAAAGAGCAAATAAATTGTAAGGAACTTAATTCAAATTACTATTTACAGTTTGAGAATAATAAATGGATTAATTCAAGAAAGAATTGGGGCAAAGCTCTTAAACTAGACTTAAGTCTTAGTTACAATTCCTTAACTTATGTTCATTCAAGTAATTCTTATTCCATTCCAAAAGTATCTAATCGATGTGAAAAATTTTATAAAGACTGCGAATTAGGAGTGTGGTCTTTAAATATCTCTAATTCCTACAACAACGGTGCTGAGCCAATGGGATGGGGTAAGTTTCATCAGAAAGAGAAATACAGTTTTAGGTGGAATGCTTTACCACTACTAGAATCAGAAAATTTGAATAATGAAAAAATAGTCTTTTCTAAATTTATAAAATCTAACTCAGAGAACAAGGACTGTGATTTCAGCGAAGCTGAAGTTATAATTAGTTCAAGTAAAAACTTTGAAACAATGCCACAAAGACTTGCAAACAGAGAGTCTAAGAATAAATACATACTACCTAGAAAGATATATCATCCAGATACTTATCCACTTAACCAACCAGCACCTGGAATACCTTACTCGGTTAAAAGCAAGATAAATCCATATAGAACTAAAGGCGATAAGATGACCTTAATAGAGTCTAACTATATGAAGGGAATAAAATGGTTAGACCAACTACCTTAATAGTTCTCTAGCAATTACTAATCTTTGAATTTCACTAGTACCTTCGTAAATTTCAGTAATCTTAGAATCTCTTAAATATCTTTCAACATTAAACTCTTTAACATAGCCATAACCACCATGAATTTGAATTCCTTTCAACGCGCACTCTACTGCTATTTTTGAACCAAATAATTTTGCTTGAGCCGCTTCTTTTGTAAAAGGTAAGCCTGCATCTTTTAATTTTGCTGCATGTATACCCATCAAACGAGTAGCAGAAATTGAACAAGACATGTCAGCTAAATGATTCTGAACTGATTGATGCTCACCAATTAACTTTCCAAATGCCTTTCTTTCTTTACAATAATTTATTGAATCTTCTAATGCTGCACTTGCTATACCTGCTGCTTGGGCAGCAATACCGACTCTTCCGCCATCTAAAGTGCTCATTGCAACTTTAAATCCCTCACCTTCCTTACCTAGTATCTGAGAATCACTTAACTCAACATCTTCAAAAGTAATACTAGCTGTTGGAGAGCCACAAATTCCAAGCTTATCTTCTAACTTACCAACAGAGACTCCTTTAGTCGTTTTCATATCCACTATAAAAGTCGTAATACCTTTATAGCCCTTTGAAGAATCTTGCATGGTGAATAAAATACATACATCTGCTACAGGTCCGTTAGTTATCCAGTTTTTAACACCATTAATTTTCCAAACATCTCCTTCTTTCTTAGCAGTACATGTCTGTGCAGCTGCATCACTACCTGTTCCTGGTTCACTTAAAGCAAAGCAACCGATAGATTTACCAGATGCCATATCTGGTAGATACTTTTTCTTTTGCTCTTCTGTACCAAATTTTTGTATTGGAAAAATCCCTAAAGAATTATGCGCAGCAACAATTACACTAGTGGAAGCGCAAGCTTTTGCTAGTTCTTCAATGATAAGAATATACGAAACACTATCAAGCCCAGACCCACCGTACTCTTCAGGTACACAAATACCCATAAAGCCTAGAGCAGATAATTCAGGTATTAATTCTTTAGGGAAGTAGTGCTCATGATCTACTTTTCTAGCTAATGCTTTAACTTTTGTTTGGGAAAAATCTTTTGCAGTTTTTCTTACTAATCTTTGCTCTTCGTTTAATTCTATTTCTATTGACATTCTTACCTTTGCTATTACCTTTTGACTCTATCTATTTATTATTTAAGCTTATTTATACTGTGCTTTTCTCTTTTCTATAAATGCTGAAATACCTTCTTTGGCATTTGCAGTTAAAAAAGTTTTTAAAAACTCATCTTTTTCTTTATTTATACCAATATTTAAATTGTTACTAAAGAAAGTATTTATAGATGATTTAGCAGACGCTAAGGATTCTCTAGATTTAGAAGCTAAGTTATCAATAATCTCATCTAGATCTTGCTCATTACTTACTACATAATCTATTAGGTTATAATCTAAAGCCTCATTACTGCTTAATTCTTGAGATAAAAATATCATTTTTCTAGCTAGACCAAGACCACATCTCTCAATAATTCTTTGAGTTCCACCAAAACCAGGTATCAAGCCTAGTTTTAATTCAGGCATAGCAAATCTAGCATTTTCATTCGCAACTATTAAATCAGATCCTAAAGCTAACTCTAAACCACCACCGTATGCAATTCCATCTACGTATGAAATTACTATCTGTGCAGATTTAGAAATTAGTTCAATTACCTCATGTGCTTTATTAGAGAAGTCTTTTAAATCATCCGCACTCATATTAGACATAGCCTTAATATCAGCTCCTGCTATAAAAGCTCTATCTCCAGAGGTTTTAATTAAAATAATATTTGATTCAGTCTCACTCTTTTTAAATTGCTCTATAAGCAAGTCAAAGACTTCAGGACTTAAGCTGTTAAGAGATTTTTCTCTATCAATTATTATTTCTAGATAATTTTCTTTCTGGTCGATTTTAAGCACAGTGATTTAGCCCAATTAATTAATTTCTTTTTTAGCTATTACTACTAGCCAGGTGGCCAAGAAAAATCCCTTCCACCTAATACATGCATATGAAGTTGAAATACTGTTTGACCAGCGTTTTCTCCATTATTAATAACAACTCTATAGCCATCTTCAGATAAATTCTTTTGTTCTGCAATATCTTTACAAACTAAAAGCATATGTCCTAAAAGTTCTTTATCTTCTGTTTTTGATTCTGATAGTTTTGGAATAGTTTTTTTAGGAACAACTAAAATGTGAGTGCTTGCTACTGGATTAATATCTGAAATCGCAATTACTAAGTCATCTTCATAAATTATGTCAGAGTCTATTTCTTTGTTTATAATCTTATGAAAAATAGTCTCTGACATTAAATAACTGTATTAGTTTACGATATTTACTTTTGGGGTTTCAATAGTATTAACTCTTTCAATTAAGTTTTTGGCTATTAATTTAAAATTGTCTCGAGATTTACAGTTTTGATTAACTACTGCTGGCTCACCTCTATCTCCGCCTTCACGAATAGCTATCTCTATTGGAATATCACCTAAGAAATCTAAATTATACTTTTCACAAAGCTCTTTTCCACCACCAGCTCCGAACAGATCGTAGTTTTTTCCATCATCTGCTACAAAACCAGACATATTCTCCACTACTCCAAGAATTGGAACATTAACTTTTTTAAACATATTAACGGCTCTTCTCACATCAGCCAGTGATACTTCTTGAGGAGTTGTTACCATTACTACTCCGTCTAGATTAACTAATTGAGAGAGAGATAACTGTGCATCTCCAGTTCCAGGAGGCATATCAACTAAACAAATATCAACTTCTCCCCAATTAGTATCTGAGAAAAGTTGTTGAATTGCTTTACCAAACATTGGCCCTCTCCATACTACAGGGTCATCTGGATTTTTAAGAAAGAATGAAATCGAAATATATTTAACGCCGTGTTTTAAGGCTGGGATAAATTTGTCATTGTTATCTGAACTAAGTTTTCCGCCACCCATAAGTGTTGGAATACTTGGACCATAGAAATCACAATCAATTAGAGCTACTTTAAGATTTTCTTGAGCTAAAGCTACTGCGAGATTAGCAGAAAGAGTCGACTTCCCGACTCCCCCTTTCCCGCTAGCTACAGCGATAATTTTTTTCATTTTATTTTAGTATCGTCTTATTTAGCTACTAGTCTACTTGTCTTCTAAGAAAAGTAGGGATTTCATATTTATCTTCATCTTCAATGCTAGGAATTTCTCTTAATTTAGAAGAGTCATAACTCTCACTTTGAGCTCTAGCAAAAGTAGGAATATCTAATTTCTTTTCATAATTAACTGAAGAATCAATTCCCGGAGGTGCAATAGAAGCAGATGTAATAACATTTTTACTTGCTTCAGCTGGGCTACCAAAACCAGTAGCTATCACTGTTACTCTAACGCTATCTTCTAGCTTCTCATCAATTACCATACCCCAAATAATGTTAGCATCATCATGAGCTTCAGCGTGTATAAGTTCAGCAGCTTCATTAATCTCTTGAAGAGTTACATCAGCCCCAGCAGTTACGTTAATTAAAACACCTCTTGCTCCACTTATAGAAACATCTTCTAATAAAGGACTAGAAATTGCTTTTTCAGCAGCTTCAATTGCTCTGTTCTCTCCGCTTCCATGTCCTGAGCCCATCATTGCAAGACCCATCTCAGCCATTACTGCTCTAACATCAGCGAAATCCACATTAACTAAACCTTCAAAAAGAATTAAATCACTAATTCCTTTTACTGCTTGAAAAAGAACATCGTCAGCTTTTCTAAAAGTTTCAAGTAAAGTTGTATTCCTACCAGCAACAGAAAGTAGTCTTTGGTTTGGAATAGTTATCAAAGTATCAACTTCTTTTTTTAATGCCTCTACACCTGCATTAGCATTTGTAGTTCTTCTTTTTCCTTCAAAAATAAAAGGTCTAGTAACAACACCTACAGTTAATGCTCCTAGTTCTCTAGCGATTCTAGCAATTACTGCTGCTCCACCACCACCAGTTCCACCACCCATTCCAGCAGTTACAAATACCATGTCTGCACCTTGAAGAGATTCTCTAATCTCATCAGCACTTTCTAAAGCCGCTCCTTCTCCAATTGCTGGGTTAGCACCTGCACCTAAGCCTTTAGTTAATTGAGAACCGATTTGCAATTTAGCTTGAGCTTCAGAAGAATTAACTGCCTGAGCATCTGTGTTTGCTACGATAAAATCTACACCAGTAAGACCAGAACGAATCATGTTGTTCACAGCGTTTCCACCGCCACCACCGATTCCAATAACTTTAATTCTCGCACCTAATGGATCTGAGTTATAATCTCTTGATTGGTCGTTTTCTTCTTCGGTATTTTTATTTTCCATTTCTACAAACTTCTCCTGGTTATTATTTTCTTGTTTAATTGAATTTTCTAAATCCATTTGAACTTCAACTACTTTGTTTTTATTTTGCACGTCTTGTTCTTTTACCTTTTGAGGACTTTTTATTTGAGCAAGTTGCTTTTCAGCAACACTCTCTTTTAGCACTATTTTTTGTGTTTCTAAATTTTGTTCTACTTTTGACTTCTCTTCCTTTGAAGCATCAATTTTAGGATCTCCAAGTGTGAACTGCCTGCTAGAATTGTACTTAGATCTATTTTTCTTTTTTTTACCCATAAACTACCAAATATGATTCTTAGAAATCTTTTCTACTCCATTCTTCATTCTGTATTAACACTGCAATGACAAAAGTTCAAGTAACTTAAAGATAGGAATATGCAGATCAATACTAATAGAATTAAATTAATTTTCAATGAAACTACTGCAGAAATTAATATAGTTAAATAAAGTAAGTGCTTAAAATCATATTTAGACACTAAAAAGCTAAGAAAAGGAATTAAAACAATACCAGATTCATAGAACATAGTATGTGGAGAACAAAATACAATTGCAAAAGGCAAATACTTATTAAAAGCTATGTGATTATTTTTTAGGCATTTATAAATAAAAAAAACTAAAAAAAGAAAAGATAAAAAGTAACCTAGAACTGATAATGATGTTGAAGTTATAGATAAATTCTCAAAAAAACCAATAAATGAAATCTGTTTGTGTCCATTATAAATTGAATCTAGATGATAAAACTCTTTTGTGCTTTTAAGCCAAGTTAAAATCCAATTTTTTTTCCAATCTAAAAAAGAAATTAAAAAGAAGATTGAAGCAACTACTAGTGCATATAAAACAGCAAGCCATTTACGCATTGCAACTAAGCCTAGTACTGCAATTAAAGCAAAATGGGGTTTAAAAAACCAAAGACCCGTCACCACTCCTGCTTTAATATTGGAAGATTTGTCATTCTTTCGTGTAAAATTAGTTAACAACATAAACAAGAACAGACTTAAGGCTAAATTTTGTCCAGAAAAAACAGCTGAAAGATTAGGAAAATACAAAAAAGATAAAATTAATAATTTATAAAAATTTTCTTCATAATTGCTAATATTTGAATGAAAAGAAGAGAGAATAAACAGCGAATAAACAAATACAATGAACATCAAAGAACAAAAAACAAACTTACTAAATACTGGATTAAAGTAACTAAGCGGTTTTAGTAAGAAGGCAACATAAGGAGGATAACTAAAATAAAGATGCGAATCTTTTAAACTAGACCAGTGCTTTTCCTGCACCGCAGATTGCATTTCTGAGTTATAAAGCTCATCTGCTTGGTTATTGTATAGATATGAAGCTGAATAAAATGCGGGAAAGTCTCCTCTACAAACAGCACCTTGGCATTTTTTGTCACGGATAAAAGAAGCTAATAAAACTAAGAACAGTAATACAATAAATATTAATGCTCTATGTTTTAATTTTCTAGTTTTTAATTCTTTAATTTTAAAAATTATGTGTCTCTTATTTTAAATTTTACAATCTAATTAAGAGGTCTAAGCTGAGTCCCCAAACCACTGTGCCATTCTAGCTCTTACGACATCAAAAAATTTAAAACTAATGTTATTTGTATGCCTAGTAGAATAATAAGGTAAATTTCTAGCCCCATAAAGAACAAGGCCAACTCCAGTTGCAAATGCTGGAGAATTTACAACATCAACTAAACCACCAACACCGGTTGGATAACCAATTCTAACAGGTAAAGAAAAAATATCCTCTGCTAATTCATCAGAGCCTTCGAGTAATACTGTTCCACCAGTTAAAACTATTCCTCCAGCTAAGAATTCATCAAAGCCAGAGCGTTTAAGTTCTCTGTTCACCAAAGTGTATATTTCTTCCATTCTTGGTTGAATAATTTCAGCTAGGACACTCTTAGATAAAATTCTAGGCTCTCTTCCACCAGTTGAAGGGACTTCTATTGTATCCCTGGATGAAATTGAATCCATGCTAGCGCAACCATATCTCTTTTTAATATCCTCTGCTGAGCTTGCAGGAGTTCTAAGTCCAGCAGCTATATCATTAGTTATATGAGCACCCCCTACTGGAATTACAGCAGTGTGTTTTATTGCTCCACTATGAAAAACAGTTATATCCGTAGTTCCTCCACCAATATCAACCATTGCAACACCTAATTCTTTCTCTTCAGGAGACAGAACTGCTTCTGCAGAAGCAATAGGCTCTAGAACTATATCTTCAACATTTAAACCAACTCTGTTTGCACATTTAACTATGTTTTGTGCGCTAGTTACTGAACCAGTTACTATATGAACTTTACTCTCAAGTCTTACACCAGACATTCCTAGAGGCTCTCTGATACCATCTTGATCATCTACAATGTATTCTTGTGGAAGAATATGAAGAACTTCCCTATCATTAGGAATTGCGATTGCTCTTGCAGCATCGATAACTCTTTCAACATCTTTTTGTGAAACTTCTTTGTTCTTAACTGCAACTATACCGTGACTGTTAAGACCTTTAATATGTGAACCTGCAATGCCAGCATAGACAGTATCAATTTGGCAACCAGCCATTAACTCTGCTTCTTCAGTAGCAGCTTGGATTGAAGCAACAGTAGCTTCAATGTTTATGACAACTCCCTTTCTCAAACCCTTACTTGGGTGAGTACCAATACCTATAATATCAACCTTACCACCAGGGCCTCTTTGAGCTACTATTACAGCTATTTTTGTAGTTCCAATATCTAATCCGACAATGATGTTAGGTTTCTGCGCCACGAAGTACTCCTAGAAATTATGCTAATGAATAATTAGATTTACTTCATCTTACCTAAAGTAACAAGCTAAACTAAATGCCTTTATGAAATTTCTATTTATTTATTAAAATCATTAATAAATTATTCAGATTAGTTTTGTATCTTTTTAAGGCTGCTCTAACGAACAATACCCTTGCCTGAGAATCTCATATCAATCAGCTCTGCAACTTCAGATCTATTTTCTAAGTCTCTTAAAATCTTTTCAATTGATTTAATTATTTCCAAGGCATTTTCTTCGCTTCTAATATTTACAATTATATCAGGATAATTTCTATTCTTATTTGCACTAGATAATCTAAGAGAGCCATCTTTTAATGTTTTGACTATTCCTATTCTATAAGGAAAGTTTTTTTCATTTAATAAAAACTTTAAAGATTTAACTGCATGATGATACCTAGCATTCTCTGAACTAAGGTAAGTTTGATCTGTCTTATTATTATCATCCGACACACCTTTTAATCTTGGCAGAGCTCTTAGTTTTTTAATTGTAGACATATTTTTAATTTCAGCGATTGGAGAAATTAATGCTCCAGAAGATGAAACTACCCAGAGTCTCTTAGAGACTTCCGCTAATAAAAATGGCTCATGCTCACTGACTGATAAATTTAGCTTACTAGGAAAAATTGATACGCCAACATTAACTGATTTAACCCAAGATAATTGTGAGATCTTTTCTTTAATCTGCACAAGATCTAAATCCCACAACCAAAAACCCTGCTCTAGTCCTGCAGCTTTAATAATATCAGAGTTGCCGATAATATTATTTCCATTAAATCTAAAACTCTCTAAAAAGAAGGTATTACTTAGTAATTCCAATAAATTTTGTTTAAACTCAAATTTAAGTTCTTCTAGATTAACCCTAGAGCTAATACCAGAACCAATATCAGTAAGAAGCTTCGTGAATTGATTTTTAGAAAAAGAACTACTTTGCCCAGAAGTTTGAATAGAAGACTGAAGTCTTAAATCTTGTGCAAGTACGTTTCCAACTACACATAGACATAAAGTAATACTAAGCAAAATATTATAGGCAAATCTCATTGCCACAATTTTATCTCTGTATTTAATTTTAGGCTATATTTTTTTTCTACTTTATCCTTAGCTAACTGAACTAAAGATATAAAATCTTCTGTTTTAGCTTTTTCATCAATTTTCACTAACCAATTAGAGTGAAGCTTCGAGAACTCAAGCCCTCCTAACCTATGACCTTTTAAGCCTAAAGATTCTATTAATTCTGCGGCATAAGTTACCTTGTTAGTATTAGTATCGTTGAAATTTTTAAACACAGAGCCTGCAGATGGCAATGTTAAAGGCTGTGTTTCTTTCCTGTATGCTAGAGAATCTTTTCTTTTTTTAATTGTCTCAATTTTATCTTTTCTTTTTAGTCTTAGACCAACAGCAACTATTAGACCTTCAATGTTGCTATTTCTGTAATTAAAAACTAAATGCTTCTTCTCAAGTTTTACGCAATTATTTTCATTATTTACTAAATATACACAATCTATTACTTCTGAAATTTCATTCCCATGAGCGCCTGCATTCATAAAAGTTGCACCAGCTACACTTGCAGGAATCCCAGCTGCAAATTCTAACCCACTAAAACCATAATTAGAGAAAAAAGAACTTAACTTCATCAAAGAACATGAACCAAAGGCTAGAATTTTAATTTCTTCTTCCTTAACTTCTAGATTATCTCCTTCCTTAATTTCTATATTTCCACCTAGTAGCTCATCTGGAAATCTTTCTACATTGAAGTGAATTGAAAACTCTTTTGGAAGCCTTATTACAGGAGTGTTAATAACAGAATCGGGTAAAACAATATTAGAGCCATTACCTATTACCTTGTAATCTTTAAAATCCTTAACTAGCTCTAGTAAAGAAAATAAATTTTGAGGTTCATATACCTGGGATACACCAGCACCTAATTTAAAAGTAGTTAATTCAGAAGAATTAACTTTTGATTTTATTCTAATTATTTTTTTATCTAAAAAGAGCTTTGAGAGCTTATCCATTAATCTTATGCGCCAAGCTGTTAGCAAATTTAGAAATACTTCCAGCCCCTAAAGTAACAATTATATCCCCTGGGCTAACCTGATTTAAAATACCATCTAATTTAAATTCAGGAATATAGCTAGCGGAATTATGTTTTAAAGAATTAGTTAAAATTTCAGAATTCACTCCCTCTATAGGTTTCTCCCCTGCAGAGTATATATCTGAGACAAACACCTTATCAGCCGCATCAAAAGCATTAGAGAAATCCTTAAAGCATTCTTTTGTTCGAGTGTAACGATGCGGTTCGAAAAGCACTACTATCTTACTCTCTATATTTGTTTCTTCTTTATGCTTAGGTAAAATATTATTCTTAATTGCACTTAAAGTAGCTCTAATTTCCGTTGGATGATGCCCATAATCATCAATTACAAGTATGCCATTTTTCTTTGCTACTACTTCTGTTCTTCTTGAAACTCCAGGAAAAGAACTAAGAGAGTTTGCGATTTCTGCTTTCTTGGCTCCTAATTCCAAAGCTACACCAATTGCTGCTAATGAATTTAGAACCATATGCTTACCAGGCACAGGTAAAAACACTTCTTGAGACTCTACACCGTTGACATTGCCATTAACTGTAATGTCAAAAACTGTTCCAAAGTCTTTATTTCTTAAGTTACTCGCTTGAATATCTGCTTGAAGAGAAAAGCCATAAGTTAGAACTCTTTTCTCTGTTTTATTTAATAGTTCCCTAACTATTTCATTATCAATGCAGGCAACTACCAGACCATAAAAAGGAATTGTATTAATGAAATCTAGAAAAGCATTTTTTAAAGCATCAAAACTTCCGTAATGGCTCAAGTGCTCTGAATCTATATTAGTAATAACAGCAATTGATGGCCTTAATAATTTAAAACTTCCGTCACTCTCATCTGCTTCTGCTACAAAATACTCACTTTTTCCAAGCTTTGCCCCTGTTGCTTGATTTAAAACTCTCCCACCTACAACGACTGTAGGGTCTAGGCCAACATCACTTAAAATCTTCGCAGTCATAGACGTTGTAGTAGTCTTTCCATGCGAACCAGCAATAGCTATTCCATATTTCATTCGCATTAATTCAGATAACATTCGAGCTCTAGAAATTATTGGAATTCTGTTTTCTTTTGCAGTTACTATCTCTATATTGTCTTGTTTAATAGCCGAGCTAATAACCATTGCAGTTATTGTTTTGCTAACATTTTCAGCCTTATGAGCAATATAAATCTCCGCCCCAAGTTGAGATAAATGCGAAGTTAAATGATTTTCTCTAATATCAGAACCACTAACTTTATAGCCCATATTAATTAGAATCTCAGCAATGCCAGCCATACCGACCCCGCCGATTCCAATAAAATGTAAATGTTGTTTTTTGTTATACATGCCCTAACATTTTAGCTTTAAAATAAATCGCAATGGTTTTACTATCTACGATTGTGTTATTTTCAATTAAAGATTCAAATTCCTCAGCAGTATAATACACTACTTCGATTATTTCGTCTTCATCTCCTTCTAATTTATCTTCATATAGACCATCTGCGAAGAAAAAATGCTGAATTTCATTGCAAAATCCTGGAGCAGGATAATATGTACCTAAAGGCACTATCTGCTTAGCCCCGTAACCCGTCTCCTCCCTAAGCTCTCTTAATGCACAATTAGCTATGTCTTCATTACTCTCTAAAGTTCCAGCAGGAAATTCAATTATCTCCTGTTTTACTGAATGTCTATATTGTTTAATTAGTACTAGTCTAGAATCTTCTAGCTTTGGTAGTATTACTACTGCTCCTGGGTGCAATAAAGTTTCCCTAGTTTGCTCCATGCCACATGGCAATTTAACTTTGTCTCTATTAATATTAAATGTCTTGCCATTAAAAACTGACTCAGAGTTAATAATTTGATATTTTCTTTCGGTATTACTCATTTATTGCATTATCTTTTTTTTGTGGAAAAAACTAACTCTGAAATTACCGCCGAGATCACTCCCAAGCAAACAATCGCTTACCTTGATCTCGAAGCTGAAATTTTAGGCTCTGAAATTATACCATCAGTTCATAATTCTCAAAAGAATGCTGTAGTAAAATGGCAATCTAGAAAAGTCGAGCTATTTAAATACCTTAATAATCTAGGCAAACTTCCAGAAATTAAATCTAAGGCCATTAAAAAGATTAATAACCCACTTATTAAAGAAAATAAAAGACAATTATCCATTCTTCAAAGTGTTAGAAAATACCCAATATACTGTATCCAAGGACCACCTGGAACAGGTAAAACATCTGTAATTGAAGAAATAATTATTCAAGAATCTAAAAAGAATAAAATTATTTTAGTTACAAGCCAATCTAATCTTGCAGTTGATAATATTCTTGAAAGACTAATTGAGAATAAAAAAATCTCAATCTTACGTCTAGGAAATGAAGAAAAAATAAGTAATAAAATTAAGCCTTATCGAATAAAAAACATACAGAAGAAATTAAGATTTAAAAAATATTTTAACAATTTTCTTAAGTTTATTTTACTACTTCCTATTTACCTTATTAGAAAGCCTCCTAAAAAAGCTAAAAAAAATAGCTTCTATAAAGAAGTATCAAAATCTATTAAAGTCATAGGAGCTACCTGCATTGGCATGGATCACAACTTAGTTAGATACTTAAAAGATAAGAATCTACTCGAACTTGTTATTATGGATGAGGCGGGAAAGAGCACTACTATGGAAGCATTAGTCCCCTTACAATATGCCAAAAGAGCTATTTTAGTAGGAGACCAAAAACAACTTCCTCCTGTTTTAGATCAAAAAATTAGAGATTATTGGATCAATAAATATGGCTCAATTAAAAATTGCCCTGGGCATTATAGTTTTTTTGAATATCTTATTAATAGTATAGATAGTAATGCAAAAAACATATTAGACACTCAATACAGAATGCATCCTCAAATTGGCACTTTTATATCTAAAGTCTTTTACGAAAAAGAAAACTTAAAAAATGGGATTCCAGCATCTAAAAGAAGTCTAGCCTTAAAAAGATTTCCAGATGCTATTAGTTATCATCCAACAGGCCATTATGAAGAAAATAGATTTGAAAAATTTCATGATAAACTAAAAAGTTATTACAACCCACTAGAAGCTAAACTTTGTCAAA
>CAYOZL010000029.1:0-26614 GCA_964408435.1 uncultured Bdellovibrionales bacterium
TCCCTGTCTTTAATCCTTTGTAGCATTGCTATGGTTTCTTTGGACTTATCTTTCTTGCTGGCTTTAAAAAAGATTTCATATATTTTATTACCTATTATTTCTTCTTTTTTGTATCCAGTTATCTCACTAAAGCAAGAGTTTACATAAGTTAGAACTCCATTTTCATCCGACATTACTAGGCCTTCAGATAAACTCTCCATAATGTTTTGGTATCTTTGTTCTGTGGCTCTTAGTATTCCTTCTAATATGTCAATTCTTGCTAATGCAATTTTTCTTCGTCTTCTTCTTGCTAGAGTTAAGCCAAATAGTTTTCCTGCTTGACTTAAAAAAGCCCTGCTTTCTTCAGACCAAATGCTTTTAGTCATTTTAGAATATACTATTAATGCTCCAACTAGGAATTCAGAGTCTTTAATTGGAATAATAGAGAAAGAACCTACATTTAAATTATACAGTAAATTCTTAGCTTCAGTAGCATCTGGTGGTAAGCCAGAAACATTAGCTACAAAAAGATTCGATTCGATTATAAATTTGTGAAGTAACCAAGGAAACTTTTCTAATTCAATTTTATCTATGTGTGTTAGGTTTCCAATTTGAGAAAAATTACTAAGTGTTTTGTTATCTTCATTGTATCTAAATATTGCGGCACCATCATTAGTTGTAAATGTAGTTATTTTTTCTAGTGCTAGATTAAAAGGTTTTTCAAGCTCATAGGGGTCTGCACTTAAAAAAAGCTCTGCGATTTTTGTGATGCTCGAGTTAAGCTCATTAGTTCTTTCGTGCTTTTTTATATAGCTATTAATTGAGAGTGTTTTTTCAATGATAGTATTTAGAGAATTCAAGTCTAAGCTAGGAATCACTTTATTAGGATTTAAAAAACTAACAATTTCATCGTTTTGTTCTTTAGCAATTAAAACAATAGGTGTTGAGCGAGCAGTAGAGGTCTTAAAAAGTTTATCTGGAATAGATTTACATATATTTTGATCTAAGATTGCTAAACTGTATGTGTCTGTATTTAAACGTCCTAGTGCTTCTTCAATAGACCTATAGACCCCAAAAGATACTTTTGGATTATCTAGTTTGTTAACAAGCTCAATAGTTTTTTCATCAACGCTTGCAAGAAGTATTCTTGTTTTACTCACAAACTAAATATAGCAAAAATGCATACTACTTACTAATTTGCTTGGTTTTATAGCTTAGCTTTGCTCTTAAGCCGCTTTTTTTAGATTTTGCATCTTTTCATTTGTTAGATCTAAGTGATTTACATCTAAAGGAATAATCAGATTAGTAATTTTATATAGTAAATAAGACACTATAAATACAAATGCACCAACTAGTATTACACCTCCAGCGTGTAGAAAAAATACTTCAGGGTGCCCAGATGTTAGGCCTTCTCCGTTTGCAAAAAATCCTGTTGCTAGCATTCCCATAATTCCGCCTATTCCATGACATGGAAAAACATCAAGAGTGTCATCTATGTTCGTTTTTGATCTTAAATGTACAGCTATATTTGAAACAGTGCTTGCAATCACTCCGATTAAAACACTTTCTCCAATGCTAACAAATCCTGCACATGGGGTAATTGCAACTAGACCTACTACTGCTCCAATACACGCATTTATGCCAGAAAGCTTTCTGTTCTTTGCGTAATCAAATAGTAACCAAGCAATCATTGCAGACGCAGATGCAGAGTTCGTATTCATAAATGCTAGAGCTGCAAGTCCATTTGCTCCAAGTGAAGAGCCAGCATTAAAACCAAACCAACCAAACCAAAGCATACCAGTGCCAAGTAATACAAAAGGAATATTAGATGGTGTTTCTTCTTTTAAAGTTCTTTTCTTAAGAATCATTGCTCCAGCTAAAGCGGCAAATCCTGCAGACATATGAACTACAGTTCCGCCAGCAAAATCAAGAACTCCTAAGACTCTTAAAAATCCTTCTGGATGCCATGTCCAGTGAGCAAGGGGAGCGTAAATAAAAATTGAGAATAAACAACAAAATAACATAAATGCCCCGAATCTAATTCTTTCAGAAAAAGCACCAGAGATTAAAGCAGGTGTTATAATGGCAAACTTAAGTTGAAAAATTGCAAAAAGTAAAAATGGGAAAGTAGGAGAGTATGTTTCATTTGTAGCCCCACCTACACCATTTAACATAAAGAAGGTAAAAGGATTTCCAATTACTCCATAATAGCTTTCACCAAAAGCTAAGCTAAAGCCTACAATTACCCAGATTATACTGATTGCCCCCATGCAAATGTAACTCTGCATCATAGTAGTAATTACATTTCTTCTTCCAACCATTCCTCCGTAGAAAAATGCAAGACCTGGTGTCATTAATAAAACTAATGCACTAGCTGAGAGCATCCACGCAGTATCACCTGTGGAAACATTTGCATCTAGACCTATAGTAAAGTCAGAAAAATATGCACAAAGAATAGATAGTAATAAGAATGAGAAGAAAGCAATTTTTTTCATATAAGCCTTAAGAATTGTTATATGAACTAATGTTATATATCACAAATAAGGAAAGAGTTAAATCAAATATATTATTTTTTATTGCCTATGATGTAATTTTAATCTTTTTGATAAAAATCTAACATTTACGCGGAGTTTGATTCCTTGTTTTTTAAGAAAATAAAAACAGCAATTCCACTAAGAACAAGAATGTAGCTAGTAATTAGTCTTTGAGTAATTTCTTCATTTAGGAATAAGGTTCCAAGTATAGAAACTATGACAGGGGAGCTTAGCTGAATAATTGCAGCAGTGGAGTATGTTAGTGATGGTAGAACGTAATACCAAGTAATATAGCCTAATCCAGAAGTAATAGAGCCTGAGGCAATAGCTAAAGTCAGACCTTTTAAATCTAGTGACACTGAATTTAGTAAAAATAAATAAAAGAATATTGAAATTACAGTTGCTACTGTAAAGTTGTTAGTAGTTTTAATAAAAGAGTTTTTTTCTCTAGCTCCTACTATTGAGTAACAGCCCCAAGATATTCCAGATATAATCATAATTAAAGAAGCAAAGAGTGCTGGCTTTTCAGAAAAAGTGCTAGGTAGGAATAGTATTAAAATACCGATCCATGAGACTGCGTAAGCTATGCTTTGTGTAAAGTTTAGCTTGTCTCCATTTTTTATTCCAAAAGAAATCATAGTAGCTTGTACTGAAGCAAATAGTAGTAATGCCCCAATACTTGAAGTTAGTTTTACATAAGCAATTGAGAACATGGAGGCATAGAGAAATAAATAAAATCCAGATAGTGCATTGTTTTTAATGTAATTTTTTATAGATATATCTTTAATGTTTGATTTTTTATCTTTTAAAATTAGAATTAACCAAAGTGTTAAAGCTCCTGAGCCTAATCTAAATAAAGTAAAAGTATTAGGGTCTAGTTTTGTATTTAGTAAAGCTGCTTTACAGAGAATAGAGTTTAAGGCAAAGCAAAGTATGCTAAAAAAAGTAAGTGAAAATAGTTTAAATTTATTCAATTATCTTACCATCAACAATTAGAATGTTTCTATCGCAACTACTAGCTAGTTCTTTATCATGGGTGACTATTACTACAGCAGTATTATTTAACTCTCTAAGAATAGACATTACGTTCTCACTAGATTTAGTATCTAGATTACCCGTCGGCTCATCTGCAAGAATAAGTTTTGGTTTGTTTGCTAAAGCTCTAGCTATAGCAACTCTTTGACTTTGCCCTCCGGAGAGTTGTTTTGGTTTCTTTTCTAACTCATCTTCCAGACCAAGTTCTGCGAGAAGATTTTGAGCTCTTAATTTAATTTCTTTTAAGCTTAATCTATTTAGCCTTTTCATAGGTAGCATTACATTCTCTAATGCGTTTAGCTCAGGTATTAAAAAATGAAATTGAAATACAAATCCAAGGTTTTCTAATCTAAAATCTGCAAGTTCATTATCATTTAATTCAGAGGTATTCGTTCCATTTATAGTAATTGTTCCAGAGTTTGCTGTGTCTAATAGACCAAGTAGATATAAAAGAGAGGATTTCCCAGATCCTGAAGGGCCAGTAATTGAAACTATTTCACCTTGTTTAATCTCGAGACTAGAGTTCTTAACAAGTGTTACAGGGATTTCACCTTGGAGAGTTTTAGTTAAATTATTTGCTAATAGTATTGAGGAGTTGTTAGTCATTTTTTAGAATACACTTTTTAGAATGCCCCACCTCTTAAAATATCAACAGGCTTAACTTTTGCTGCTTTATTAGATGGAATATAAGCAGCAAGAATTGAAGAAATTAGTGCAAAGCCAGCAGCTAGTAGGAATTGTTCAATTGACCAATCTGTTGGCATGTTTATTACTTGAGTGCTTCCAGGTGGTTTAAATGTAATTAGACTTAAGATGTACATAAATACTGCTCCAAGCGGTAAGCCTAATAAACAGCCCAGTATTCCTAAAAAAAGTCCTTGAAGAATAAATATTGTTTTAATGTCTTTAGGATAGAAGCCAATTGATTTTAATATTGCAATATCTCTTTGTTTTTCCATTACAATAGTTGAAATAACATTATAAATTCCAAATGCAGCCACAATTAGAACGGCACTAACAACTGTATACATAATCACATTTCTAATGGCTAAAGTGTTAATTATATCTTCAGAATTTTCTTGCCACGAAACTGCTTTGTAAGAAATCTCTTTTTCTATATTTGTAGCTAAAATTCTTGCATCATAAGGATCTTTGATTTTTGTAATGATAGTATTGGCCTTGTTTGCTTTTCGAAGCAGTGATTGGGCTCTTTTTATATTTATGTATATATGCCCTTTATCGTAGCTAGACCTGCCAGTTTTAAAAAAGCCAACTATCTTAAAAGTTTTACTTCCTCCATTCGCAGTGCTTAGTTTTAAGCTATTACCTTTTTTAGTTGAAAGTACTCTTGCTAGCTCTTTACCAATAATAATTCCATCTGAATTGACTTCAAGGTCTTCTATTCTTCCATCAGTCATATAGTTGCCAATTGTACTAACAGAATTTATTTCCCTAGGAATCATTCCGTTAATAGTAACTGCTTCGTCTTTGCCAGCGTAATTAACTAAGCCCTGACCAATAAGCACAGGAGATGCTGCTAGGTTTTTATATTTATTTTTTAAAAAATTAAGAATTTTTTTATAATTTCTAATTCCCCTTACTTCTTCTTTCGGTTTAAGATTGTTGAGTTTAATTAATGCGTTCTTATTATAATTTTTTTCAACTGGTTGAACTCTTGCGTCTCTAAATTCATCTGAAATTGTAATATGAGGGGAGTTATCAACTAGTCTTTTTAAAAAGTCTTTTTCAGAACCTTGCATTAAAGAAGAAATAGCTAGAAAAAAAGCTGTGCCAAGAATAATACCTAGAATTGAAACTAAGCTTTGTCTTTTACGTTCTAGTAATTGCTTAGAAGCTATTTCTAATAGTAACTTTTTGTCCTTCTTCAAACTCCTTTGCCTCCTGATTCTCTGCGCCTGAAACTATTAAATCATCTTTATCTAAGCCTGATAAAACTTGCGCTCTTTCAATGTTTTTTATTCCAATTTTAATATTTCTTTTCTCTAGTTTCTTATTCTTTACTATCCAAACAGAGCTTGACTCAGAGTTATCAGAAATTAAATTTGTAGGTATAAGTAATGAGTCTTTTTCTTCACTTATAATTATATTGTTCTCTGTGGTCATTCCTATTTTTAAAGGAGTGTTCTTTTTAATAGCTATTCTTACTCTATAGCTTCTTGTCTCAGGATTTCCTTTTGGAGTTATGCTTTTTAGATTCCCCTCAAATATTTTATTCTCAAAAGCATCACTACTAATTAACACTTTTTGAGAAGTTTTTACCTTAGAGATATCTTCTTCATCTACTTCAGCAGTAATTCTTAATTCCTCACCTTCTGTTACCCATAGAATAGCCTCATTGGCAGAAATTGTTTGACCAATTTGTCCATCTAACTGAATTATTCTTCCAGAAGACTTTGCCTTAATTGTAAGCTCATCAAGCATGGATTTAGCTTTCAAAGTTGCAGCTTTTGCAGAGTAGTAATCTGATTTTGCTTTTTCAAATTTATTTTTAGACGTTGAATTAATTAATTTTTTTTGTCTGCTAAATTCCTTTAGTGCGAATTGTTCTTGAGATAAAAATTGCTCGTAATTCCTTAATGTCTGCTCATCTATTAGACTAACTAGTAAGTCATCTTTTTTTATTACTTGGCCTTCTTTTACATGGAATTCTTTAATACTTGCTGTAACTCTTGAAAAAAGCGGATACATCTTAACTGCTTCTACTGTGCCAGATGCATAAACGGCCTCTACAGCAGTGTTAACTTCAGGCTTAACTACTTCTACTGATCTTCTTTTGTAAGACAGGAAATAGAAAGCTACCAAAGCTAGTAGTATAATAATTATGTATGTTTTTTTCATTATAATGTTCAGTAATGTATTAAGTGCCTTTCTAGCTATTTTTATAGCTTTTGACGTTCTTTGGAAAGAAACTTACATAAATCATTTGTCTTTAAGAGCGAGTTTTTCGACAAGCATTTAATGTGTTATTTTATTCCTATGAATCTAAGTAAAAAAGCCTTATGAGTGATATCTTAATAAAATGTAACTCCTGTGGTAGTGAAATTAAATTAAGCGAGTCAATAGCCTCAGATCTAGTGGAGAAAAGACTTAGTGAGGAAAAAGATAAGATTTCTAAATTTGAGAGAAATAGAGCCGTTAAGGAAGTCTCAAAAGACCTAGAGAGTAAAGCTCAGGAATTAAAAGAAGCTAGAAAAGAGTTAGAGGATAATAATAAGAAACTAACAGAAGCTCAGAAAACACAAGTTCTAGCCCTTAAGAAGCAAAGAGAATTAGAGCAAAAGGAAAGAGAGCTAGATTTAACACTAGAGAAGAAATTAAATCTCTCTTTAAAAGAACATAAGGAAAAGACTTCAAAAGAATTACAAGAACAATATACATTAAAGCTAGCAGAAAAAGATGAAGCTATTTCATCAATAAAGAAAAAATTAGAAGAAGCTAATAGAAAAGCAGAGCAGGGTTCTCAACAAATGCAAGGCGAAGTGCTTGAGTTAGAACTAGAGAATTTACTTAAACAAAAATTTCCTATTGATAATATTGAAGCTGTTGCAAAAGGGCATAAGGGAGGGGACTTAATCCAGACAGTGTATGGTCCTCAATCTCAAGCATGTGGAAAAATCTTATGGGAGTCTAAGAGAACTAAGAATTGGAGTGATTCTTGGATAGCAAAGTTAAAAGATGATCAAAGAGCTTCTAAGATTGAAATTGCTATTATAGTATCTACTGCTTTGCCAAAAACGGTAGAGTCTTTTGATTATGTAAATGGTGTTTGGGTAACTCATCCAAGAACTGCATTGCCACTAGCGATTTCATTACGAGCTGGTTTGATAGAGCTTGCTTCTTTTAAACAGGCAAATCTTGGTCAGGAATCTAAGCTAGAGCTCGTGTATCAATATTTAACTGGCCCTCGCTTTCGCCAAAGAGTTGAAGCTATTGTTGAAGCGTTCTCGAATATGAAATCTGATTTAGATAAAGAAAAAAGATCAATAAATGCTATATGGCAAAAAAGAGAAGCTCAAATTGAAAGGGTAATGCTTTCTACGGTTGGAATGTATGGAGATTTGCAGGCAATAGCTGGTAAGTCTTTGCAGGAAATAGAAGGTTTAGAAATAGATAAGATAGAATGAGCGATAGCAACAATTCCTTAACAGAGACTTCTTTAACTGAAGGCTCTGAATCTGAAAATCCTAGTTTTGAAATATTGGAAGAGTTCAGTGGTCAAAGACTAGATCTGTGCTTATCTAAGTTGGCAGATAAAAGTAGATCTAAAATTTCAAATTGGATTTCCTCTGGTTATGTAAGTGTAAATGGGAAGTTAATACTAAAGCCTGCTTATAAACTTGAAAAAGATGATCTTGTTAATTTAATAGCCCCAAAGCCTCAAAACGCAGAGATAGTTCCTGATAGTTCAATCAAATTAGATATTGTACATGAAGATGAAAATCTTTTAGTAATTAATAAACAAGCTGGTTTAGTTGTGCACCCTGCGGCAGGTAATTGGGATGGCACCTTAGTAAATGGTTTGGCTGCGTATTTAGGAAAAAAGCTTTTAAATTCGAGTATTAGACCAGGAATAGTTCATAGGCTTGATAAGGATACTTCTGGTTTAATGGTAATTGCAAAGACTGAATTAGCTTTAAATAGTTTATCTGAACAGTTTTTACCTCCTAGAGAAATATATAGAGAGTATCTTGCGGTTTGCTCGAGTTATCTTCCGAGTGAGAAAGGGGTAATAGATCAGCCTATTGCAAGAGATGCTAAAGATAGGAAGAAAATGTCTGTATCATCAATTTATGATTCTCAAAAACCTAGAGGAAATTCAAAAAAGGCAGTGACTAACTGGGAAGTTGTTGAAAATTATGAATCAAAAACAAGTTTAGTAAAACTAAGATTAGAAACTGGAAGAACTCATCAAATCAGAGTGCATTTAGAATCTGTTAGGGCCGCGATTATAGGAGACCAGAAATATGGTCCTAAAATCAATTCATTAGATAAAAATATTAGAAAAGTATGTAGCGACTTTCCTAGGCAAGCTCTTCATGCTTGTAAGCTTTCTTTTATAGACCCTGCCTCAATGATAAAGAGTAAGGAAGGAAAGAGTAAAAAAAGACTTACTTTTCAATCAGACTTGCCTGAAGATATTCTTAATTTAACAAAAAAACTAGAAAGAATTAATTAGAATTTTCTTCAGTTTTTGTCTCCTCAGGTTTTTCTTTCGCTACTTCTTCTGTAGAAGCCTGTTCAATTCCAAATACGTCTTTATAAGCTACAGCAATAGTACATAAGTTAAATGGTACTGTAAAAAATACTCCAACTACAACTAGAGCAAAGCCAAGAGTCGAAATGATTGACATTGCTAATGAAAATACAAGATATAATGCTATCTCGGGCTGAGCTATTTCTAAGTTCTTTTTACCTGCTTGTATGAAGTCTAGTTTTTTATCAGCTATTAAAGGTATTCCAAAGATAGTTACTGAACTAAGAACACAAGAGAATAACATACTTAAAATCCAACCAATTCCTGGTATTGCACCAGTTATAGATGCTCCAATGTAATATATAAGTACCCAAACAAGCGCAAAAAATAATGCAGGTAAGAACGAGTCAAAGCCTTTAGCTAAATCTTGAATTTGAGGCGCAGGCTCACTTTTTTCTAGAAGTCTAAAAATAATTAGATACAAGCCTACTAGTAGAGGTCCAGCTAATATTAAAGCAGTAATAGCACTTAGTGCTAATGTTGCAGCAGATGCAAGAAAGATTAAAACAAAATTTTCTTTATATAGTTCAAATCCACCTTTAAACCATTTAATAATCTTAGTTTTAATTTTATCTATATCAATATCCATTTATTATCCTATTAGCTTGTTTTTTGTTTTGTAGAGTTGTAGCTGAGGTAAGATATATAAAATAATAGCATTCAAGTATAGCTTTTTTAAAAAAGCTATACTTGAATGCTAAATTACTCTTTCATGTTATTGAAATGGTAAAAACTTAATAATTTTACTATCTTTACCAAAATGATAGAAATTCTTGTTGCCTTTTTTTCGATACATTACTTCTAGGGCAGCATTTCCATAGCCCTGAAAGTAGGTCATAAAAAAATCATGTAAGCCTTGGTCCAGTTCAATAGTAAGCTCATCAAATTTGTCAGCAGATCTATCCTTTATGTGCTCAGAGATTAATTTATCATCTATGAAAAGCTTGTAGCCATCATCAGAGATTATTTTGATTTCATACTCAGCTTTTTCAAGAGTATTGAATTTGCCTCTAAAATCCAAAAAATAGTTTTTATCATATCCAATTTGTCCGTGTTTAGCGTGAGCTAGGTATTTAGTACTTGGAAAGTTTAAAGTATCTATGAATTTTATAGAGCTTAGTTTAATTTCTCTTAAATCATTTATACTTTTAATTTTATTTTTGTTTGCTTGAATTTTAAGCATGAAGTTTCTTTTTGGCTCAATCTTTACAATTTTAAAGAGCACAAGAGTTAAAACGCAAATAGCGAAGATTAAAAATTTATTGCCAGAAAATTTGTTCATTTCTCCAGATTCCTAGCCACGACATGTTATTAAATTCATCTGCACTTACAGGTAGATGATAAGTAAAAGGTGAAAAGTGATAAAAGCAAATAACTTGAGCTAAAAGCAAAATGCAGACTGCGCTACTAGTTTGCTTATCCATTTTAATAAATAACTTTATAATACAACTAGAAATTATAAAGGTGAAAATTAGTGGAATAAAATAGTGATATAAATACATTACTCTAGGGATATTAGACATTACTAGCATGTAGCTTAAGTAAGAAAAAACAGCAGCAGACATGATAGTGAAGTTCTTTTTATCATCAATCTGAATTTTAAATATATACTTTGAAAAGATAGTCATTGTTGCAAAAAGGATTGAGCAGAAACTAATTAGCCAACCCACAGGATTAATTTGTAGCTTTAGATGCTTTACTTTGCCATCAGCAGTCTTGTCCCACCTATAAGAAATACTTTTTTTACCAGCAGGCCAGAAAATAGCATGGCTTCCATTCTCTTCAGTGTTATCAGGTTTTAGTTTAGGTACTCCCGCTTGGTAGCGGTGAATAAATTTATAATTTTCTACAAGAAATAGTTTAAAATTAGTTAGGTTCGAGCTAGATATTAAATCTTTTTTTAAGTTTTGTTTAAATTCTTTGCTTATCCCGTATGTTTTTTTCTTAATTTTATTAGAGATTCTAAAATGAATATAATAAGTAGAAATTAAAACCACCAAGGCAATAATAATTAATGAACTTAGTTTTTTTATATCTTCAAGAAAGTTTTTTCTAGGAATAAAAAAAACTAAGATTAAGAGTATTGCAGAGTTTAATTTTATTGAAATTGCTAAGCCGAAGACTAAACAAAACAAGCTCCATCGCTTCCAGTTGAAATTTTGAATTAAGTAAGTGAAAATTAAAATAGCGAGTGAGATTAGAAATAATTGAGGTGCTTCTAGCATCGCAGACCTAGAGTGAACTAAGATTGCGTTATCTAAGGAGAACAAAGTGCTTATGCAGAAACTTATAGGGCTAGATTCTGTAATTTTGTAAAATATTAAAAAGAGATTGAAGCTAGTAAGTATTGCAAAAATAACACCAGGTAGCCTTAAAGCTTTAAAGCTAAATTCTTTTGGCAAATCTTTAATATGGTCAACTACTAAGAATTTATTTGTATTTAAATCTGAGTTTAATTCAAAAAATGCCTCACTTAGGTAAAGAATTAATTTTCCTAATGGCGGATGTGGCTCAAGAAAGAAAACGCCGTTTAGGTATTTATATGCAGAGGCTATGTGATAGTTCTCATCCCAAAATAAGTATTCAGGTAGCCAGTATTTATAGCCAAAAGTAATACTAGCAGTTATTATTGTTAATAGTGCAAAGATGTAAAATTTATAGTTATTATTTTTCACTAAAAAAGATACTATAGAATAATTAGAGTTATGACTACAAATATCAAGTTAGAAGAAATGACTGATTTTAAATATGTCTGTAAATTAGAACAGTGTAATTCTACTATGGACGTTGCTAAAGTAATTGAAAAGCATAATCCAGTAGAATTTAACTCGAATAGTTCTTACTCAATAGTTATTGCAAATTCTCAAAGTAAGGCTAGGGGACGAACAAATAAAAAATGGCATTCTCCAGAATCTAAAGGTTTGTATTTTACTTTAATATCGAACAGAGAAATTCCACTAGAAAAAATTGCAGGATTGTCTTTAGCGGTGGGGGTTTCTATTAGTAATGTTTTATCTGAGCTAGGATTTGAGACTGAGTTGAAATGGCCTAATGATATAGTAGTTAGGAATTCTGAAGGTATAAAAAAACTTGCCGGCATATTAATAGAGACAAGCGTAAATGAGGGTAAGGTAACTGGCTTATATATAGGTGTTGGTATAAACGTTAGTAATCAAAGTTTTCCAAATGAAATAGCTGGAATAAGTCTTTCTAAATTATTAAGAAGTCGTATCAGTAGTGAGCTTGGTCTCAGCATGAACGAAGAGGGGATAACTAAAGAGGAGTTACTAAAATATCTATTGCCTAGGCTCGTAGCAGATATAGATATTTTTTATCAAGAAGGTTTCTTAAGCTTTAAAAAAGAGTGGTTATCAAATAACATAATTATAGGTTCTAAGCTTAAGTTGCTTGAAGGAAATGACGAGAGAATATGTAGAGCAGTTGATCTCTCAGATACTGGCCAATTAGTTATTGAGCATGAAAATCAAATTAGAAAGATTGACTCTGCAGAAGTTTTAGAGATTTATACCTAGTATTTTAATATGAGTGATATTTCAAATTTTATTGATAATTACTTACTAAGTAATTTTGAGGATATTCCAGAAGTACAAAGAGAAGAGATTCTAAAAGATTTAAAAGACCCAACACCTTTAGAAGATGAGCTAATAGAAGAACAAGAAGAAGTTTCAAAGAATCTTACTGTGCTAATAGGAGATATGAAGCTTGGAAAGAAAATTAAGCTTGCAATGCTTGGTAATATGTCTGCTAGAGCTGTTTTAATTAAGCAAAATAGCCGACAAGTAAGAGAAGCCGTAATTAAAAATCCAAGATTAACAGATGCTGAGATATTAGAATTTGCTAGAAATTCTAACTTGGATAAACATGTTTTTAAGCTCATTGCTAAGAATAGTACTTGGATGAAATCATATAATATTAAATGCGCAATAGTTTCTAATCCTAAAACGCCAATTGATATTTCAATGCGCTGGATTAAGTTTTTAAAAGATAAAGAGTTAAGAAATCTATCTAAGTCTAAAGGCATCCCCTCTGCGCTTGCCACTCAAGTTAGAAGATTAGTGGAGTTAAGAAATAAGAAGAAGTAGACTGTTTTAAGGAGTTTAGTATTGCTTTATCTACGTAAATCCTTAATAAAATTAAATATTTATTTCTATCGTTATAGGTAATTACTTAGAATGTCGATGTTTACGGTATGGATTTTATTCAGACTTATATTCGTGAGCACAGAGATACGATTAGAATTTGTGTCTGCTTAATAAATGGATCTGTTCCTTTTCTATTTACCGAGCCTAACTCACCAATTCTATACATTAACGCTTTAGCTTGGTTTAGTGTTGTGATCTTATTGAGTCGAAATAAAAAAATTAGGAGAGCTATAAAATTTGCTACTAGAACTTTTGGTTTTGAGCAAAAATCATTAACGCTAACGGATGCAATAGATGAATTTAATAAAGAATCTCAAAGATACATTAAAGCATCTTTTGCTTTTGGAACTGGGTATTCTAACTCTAATTTGTCTGAAAATTTAAGTCGCTTAGCAGAAGTTGCCTATAAAGAGCTTCCTTCTCAAGCAGTAGAGGTTAAGCTTTTTGAAGAAAATTCAAACTTAGGCTCAAACTCATTAGTAGTTGGAGTTCCTTTAAAAGGTTTTTCCAAAAATAATCACAAGCTAGTTAATGAATTAATTAGAATAGGGGAGACCACTTTTGGCTCTATTAATATTGAGCCAAAACATGGAGTAGATTTCACTAAAAATGATCATAAAATTTTACAAGTTTTAGCCGCTCAAGGTGCAATGTCTTTTATTCAGTCTAAATTTGCTGAAGAACTTTTAAGGTTGAATCAATTAGGAGAGCAAAATGCTCAAGCCAGAACAGGTTTTTTAGCGAATTTAAGCCATGAACTTAGAGGCCCTTTGGGCATAATTCTAAACGGCGTTGAGCTAGCAAGTGATGGTCTTTGTGGGGAGTTAACTCCAAAAATGTCAGAAATGCTTAAGATGATTAATGGTAGTGGAAATCATTTATTAGACTTATTAAATGATGTACTAGATTATGCAAAGGTAGAAGCTGGCAAGACGAAAGCAACACCTGTAGTGCTTTCAGTTAAAGAACTTTTAGTAGATATTTCAAATGTAGTAAGAACTCAAGCATTTGCAAAAAAACATATTTTAAAATTAAACGAAGTTAATTCGGAATACGCTGTCTTTGTGGATAAGAGACATATTAGGCAAATGTTAATTAATTTATTAACAAATGCAATTAAATATACTCCGAATGAAGGTCAGATAGATGTATCTGTAGAAAAACTTGCTGAAGATAAAATAAAGATTTCAGTTAAAGATAATGGAATTGGTATAGCTAAAGAAGACCATAGTAAAGTTTTCGCTGCTTTTGAAAGAGTTGAGAATAAGTACGCCTTATCTCAAAGTGGAACAGGTTTAGGAATGCCTTTAACTAAGAAACTTGCTGAAGTTAATAATGCTAAATTAGGCTTTGAATCTGAATTAGATAAGGGATCAACTTTTTATTTAATACTGCCAGCAGTAAAAATTGCTCAAGTAGTATCTACGGCAAAAAATGAAGTAGTTAGTGATGTTAAACTTGGTAGAGGTGAAAGAATATTATTAGTCGATAGTAATAAAGATACTAGGGAAATAATGACCATGTATTTAACAAGTCAGGGCTTTATTGTTAATGCAACTGATAATGGCGCCTCATTTCTATCTTCTATACGCAAAGAGTCTACAGATTTAGTAGTTATCGAAAATGACTTACCAGATTTAACAGGTGAAGATGTTATTTCTGCTATGAGGTCTATGCCTCAGACTATGAAGATACCAACTATTCTTTTAAGTTCCAGAGCTTTTGTTTTTGATATTGAGCATTTTATTAGAATGGGAGTAGATAGATGTTTATCAAAACCAGTATCCTTATCAGAGCTCACTATTAATGTAAGAAAGCTTATTGATGAGCATAAGACTTTAGAGCCGAACCAACCACACGCTTAATCCATAAGCCTAATACAGAGTAGTTTAATTAGCTGTATAAAAAGCCCATTAAAGCTCTGCTCAAATTAAGCCGATATAAATATTATGAGAAACGAAGATGATGTAGCAATTTACTCTGCTTATGATGATTATAAGTCTTTAGATGTAGCTGAGGCTGAAAAGAATTTAATGCGTGCCATCCTAAAAAGCGCGCTTGATGATTATAATAAGAGCGGAGACCCAGGTAAAGAATCTAGGAGATATATAAATTCGAATGATGAGTCTTATCTTTATTCTTTTCTATGCGTTTGCCATCACTTAGGTTTATGTCCTGTGACAATTAGAACTATGGCTAGGCTAGAGCCGATATTTTAAAGTAAGAAATACTCTTCATCTATAGCTGTTGCTAGAAGCACTAATTCTTTTTCTAAATTTTTAAATTCACCATTTTGTTTCAATATTTCTTTTAACATTGAATCTAGAATAACTGCTTTTTCTAATTTCTCAGTGTTGTTCTCAGATAGCATCATTAAGTCTTTTTCTTGGTTGTACTCTGATTTAAATTTTCTAATAGTATTTAAGGCTTCTTGCATCTCATTGTTGATTAAGTCATTTTGTAGTCTTGAGAGTGATTCTAGAATAGAAATTGCTGGGTATCTGCCGGATTGTGCAATTTGATTTCTTAAAATGATATGACCATCTGTTAAGCCTTTTACTTCTTCAACCATTGGATCTTCATCAAGCTGCCCAGAGAGTAGCACGGAATAAAAAGCAGTGATACTTCCATGTTTAGTTTTTCCTGCTCTTTCAATTAGCTTAGGAAGGTTCTCATAAGCAGAAGGTGGATAACCTCTTCTTACTGGAATTTCTCCTGCGGCAAGACCAACTTCTCTAAAAGCTCTAAATAATCTAGTTAATGAGTCTAGCATTAAAACAACGTTTAGTTTTTGGTCTCTGAAGTATTCAGCAATAGATGTAGCAAGTAATGAAGCTTGAATTCTAGCAATTGCAGGTTCGTTGCTAGTGGATGCTATTATCACTGTCTTCTTTCTAGCTTCAGTGCTTAGTTTTTGATTGATGAATTCTTGAACCTCTCTTCCTCGCTCACCTATTAAAGCAATTACATTAACATCTGCATTATTTTCTTTTATAATATTAGATAAGAGTGTGGTCTTACCAACTCCAGGTTCTGCAAATATTGCCATTCTTTGTCCAAAACCAATTGTATTAAAACCATCGATTGCTTTGATCTTAGTCTCTAAAACTTCATTTATTGCCATTCTTTCTAAAGGGCAGGGTGCAGTGTTATCTGGAATAAGAATAGATTTTTTAAGTCTTGTAGAGCTCCTAGTTTTCTTAGCTTTAACTTTGTCTATTATTTGTCCTTCAGAATTTAATACAGCTCCAAGTAATTCTTCGCTTCCCCAAAGTATTTCTGAGTTGCCAATAGTTTTAACCTTGCAGCCAGGAATTATTTTATCTGTAGAGCCTAAAGGGCAAAGGATAGAAATTTGTTTTTCGAAACCTACCACCTTAGCTTTTAAGTTATTATTGTTATCTATTTCTACTAATTGACCCACATGGGCACCAGGAATAGTGGCTTTTATAAGAGGACCTTTTACTGATTCTATATAACCAGTAGATATAAAACCTTGTCTGTTTTTACATGCTCCCTTTAATTCTTTTGTATTTATACTATGTCTAATCATTTAATTTCTTAAGTAAGTATTTAAGTGAATATTTTGTTTGAATTAGCCCTTAGGTTTTGAGAAATTTCATTTAGTTCGTAATCTATTTTCGCGTTAATTTCTCCTAACTCAGTTGAGACAACTAAGTCACCAACTCCAAGGTTAGAATCTTCTACGATCTCAATCTTTTTATTAAGCTCTATGTTGTCATTTGCAGAGTGGTCCATTGCAATACTATCTCTTACTACTTGAATCATTTCAGGATTAGAACTAATTCTTATTTTTCTAGCACCAATGTTTTTACTAAGTAGTTTATCTATTTTTGGAATTAAAGATCTTGGATTCATTTTAATTTCTGTATTTAGTATCTCTTTGGCTATTTCTTTAGCTATTTCTATAATTACATCTTTTGAGCTCTCACAAACTTCTGCAAGCATACACTCAGCATTTAGAATTGAAGAGAATGCTTTTTTTTGTCCTTTTTCTAAGCCACTTTTTTCAGCATTAATAACTAATTTGTTTGCTTCAAGTTTTGCTTCTTGAATTAAGCCTTCAGCTCTTAGCTTTGCTTGATGCACTAGTGCGTTGGCTATGCCATGAGCCGTTTTTACTTTGTTCTTGGAGCTACTTTGATTAATATTGCTGTTTTTAGAGCTGTTAACTGAATATATTTTATTTTCTTCCACGATTTTCTCCCACTGTAAGATTAATCGCAGAAAAGAGAATAAAGTTGCTAAAATACATATAGTCTCAAACTATTTATCCCATGATTCCTAGAGAGTTTGCATTTTTGAGAATCTAACACTAAACTACTCGTGAATAGTTAGCTTTAAACAAGATTCATTAGAATAATGAAAGAAAACAATGAAATTTATAAATGGGATTTACCAGAGCCTTTCAGCTGCAAACTTAGTCGTTCCAATCTTGGTTTTCGGAGTACCGATAGTTTTATTGTCTCTCGCATTCCTACTTGGAGCGCTGATATTTTAGCTTTGATGTCTTAATTGTAAAACGCTTTAACTGAGGTTCTTTTCTTGTGAGACTTCGTATCGCAAAAAGGTTCTAAAGCTAACTATTTTCCCTAGACTTACTTTTAGTTAAATGAAGTATTTATTAGCTAATATGACTATGTTTTTATAAGAAAATTAAAGTTTTTTTTATCATATCTCGTTAATTTACTTGGGGGATTAAAAAATGAGCAAAAAAAATCAGTCTGGATTTACTTTAATAGAACTTTTAGTAGTAGTAGCTATAGTTGGAGTACTAGCTTCAATTGCTATACCAATGTTTGGTGAATATAAGAAAAAAGCTTACGACGCTCGAGCGCAGTTGTTAATTAAAGATGGTCTCACTGCGGCATTTTCTATCTTAGCTCAGAGTGAAGAAAGCATGACTATTGCTGTTTTAGAAGCAGAGATGTCAAAAATTATTCCAAAATCACCTACCGATGAAGGAGTTCACTGGAGTGTTGATGCATTAGATAACTCTAGTGCAAATGAAATACTTACTTTTTGGACTTACCATCCTAAGGGAGAAAGCGGTTATTGTTATAGAACTGATGGAGTTAGCACTGGTCCAACATTTAACAGAGTTTATAATGTTTGTGCAGAAGAAGGTACTAGTGATGCAGCAGCTTGTGAAGCAGCGCTAATTGCTGAGTGTTGGATTTAAACTTTATTAATAAAGTTTATTATCAGTCTATTAATAGTATGTAATTTACTATTTAATTTGCATATGTTACTCGCTAATCTCTTTGAAAATTAGATAATGGGAATACAATAAAAAATATAGGTTTAGTCTTCCAACTAATATATAAATTAGTTGGAAGGCATTCAGTTTTGTTTGTCTTATTACAGTTTTGTCTTGAAGTTTAGAAAGGACTTTGTCATGACAAGGCCATTTTTACTCTCAGCTATTTTGTTTTCATGTGTTTTGCTATTGACCCTAACATTGATAAGTAGCAAAGAGGACAAGAGTCTACAGAAAACCGCAAGTGAAGTATCACAAGGTACTCCTCTTGACCTGGGTCAAGGAAAAGAACAGGAAATTCTTGAGGGGAAAAAAGTTATTCACGCAGGAGAGGTGTTTTACAAATACTCTCACGCCAAGGATATACCTGATAATATCTTAATGTTTGGAGATGATAGTGCGCTAGAAGTTACATCAGATTCTTACAGCAAGGTGGCACCTGAGGCCAATTTCATTGTTGATAACTATGTCGATGATGTCAGTTTTTCCTATGACAATTTAGATTTCAAGTATGGCTTGTACAAGTATAACTTGCTAGCAAGTGACGATGCAGATTATCGGATAAGTCCAGCGGGGTATTTAGCACAAGACAATATCATTCTCATGCGGCCCTGGGTTATTAAAAGTGATATTGGTTCTATAGTTTTAGCGGAGCTGATTCTAAATGCCAAAGATACAGAAACTCGTAAAATTAGGGAGCAAATAATTGATGGAACGGCATTTGAGGATCCAAAGTTACTAAAAATAATTGAAGAGAGAAATGCTTATGCAAAAAAGACAGTAATCTCTGCTTTGAAAAAAATAGCAAAAGATTTGCCTGAAAAAACTGCAACTGTTAAACAGCGGTTGGAAATCTACGAAGCATTCTGTGGCGTTAAAAGTCGAGAGTAGAAAGAAAATAAGTTTTATAGAAGATGGTTAAAGCTTGTATTCCCGTTTTTAAATTTAGGTATAGTTTAAGTAAATTTAATTTGAACTTGATTGTTTCCTTATTATTTAATATTTTTCTATAATATTTTAAGTATAGAAATACTGAAATTTCCTACAAGCTCTTTTAAAATAGAATAACAAATATTTTTTATTGCTATATTTTTGTGCTCTCATTTGTTTGCGCAGAAATATGGTGATTTGCCATGTATAAGTTTAAACGGAGGGTTTTTTGCAATGGCGTGCTTTAATTTAAACAAGGTAAGCGTTCTGATTCTAGTTACAGCACTTGTTGTAGCAATACTTTTACCAGTAATTCTGGTTCACAGTCTCTCATTGGAAGGAATTGAGACTGGTAAATACGAACAAGCTCTTAAAGCTGAGGTGGAGAAAGTAAAGGCTGCTAGAATCAAGATGGGCTTACTTGAAGGAGCGGTTAAAGAGGTGATGTTTTCCAACCCAACTGATTTGCAAATTGCTTGGTATAACTTTGCCAAGAAAGAAGAAAGTTTCAATGGGATTTTCCCTAGCGTGCTTCAACTAAAAGAAGAAAACGAAAGATTGGAGCATGCACTAAAATCAAAAGTAATTTACTACATCGCTTTGCCGATAGCAGGAGTTGTCATTTTGATTCTTAGTGTCATGACAGCAAATGCTTTTAGAAGAGCTAGAGCTGAGAAAGCATTCTCTGACAAAAAAAGTTCTGTTATTGGTAGAGAAAAGCTCAAGCTAATATCAGAGCTAAGTTCTGATTCTCAAGAAAAGCTCTCTGAGCTTATGTTTTCAATGCTTAATTGTTATGACGCTCTTCTGGGTGTTCTCAAGTCGGGTATCAGCGATAGTGCAAGACTCAAGGGATTGAAAAGACTTCATGAAAGTGTTTTGTTCGATATGTATGGAGCAGGTATTCTCCAGACACCAGTGATACAATCTGAACATGATGCTTTGGTTCAAGGACTTGAGCTATGGAAAGATGAAACAAGACGCGACTGCCGAGAGCATATTCAGGATAAGGATGCTGAGGTTCAAGCAAAAATGGAGCAACTTGATGTTTTGAAAGCCGAAGTAGAGCAGCAAATCGAAAAAGGAGTTCAACGTCACATTTTAAGTGAAACAGGAGAGATCGCTAAGCTTACAAAAGAACTCGAAAGTCTTCAAGGAAAAGTTACGGAGTGGAGCACTTGGGAAAAACAACAAACAGAAGAAAAAGAATTTCTTGAGATGCGTAAAGCAGAACTTGAGGAACAAGAAGTTCAGTTAGGCTCAAGAGAGCTTGCACTTGCATCACGAGAGTCTGCAGTCCAAAGTCAAAAACGAAGCTAAAGCAAAGCTGGAATAAACAAAACTGAAAAAATGAAAGGTAGTGTTGCATGGCAATCACTATCTTTCATTTTTCTTAAATTCATTCTAATTTTTTTCTAATAATTTGATTACATTGCAATGCAAGTTCGTTTTTCAAAATGGTATTGCATCCCTGATAAATTAAAACAGAGCAAGGTATGAGCATTAGTAGCTTAATGATTGGTTCAAATGAAATGTTTCTTATTAAATAAAGAAATAAAGCCATAATTAAAGTAGCTACAAAGCTTAAAATTGAGTTTTTTAAGTATTTTTTCCAGTTAATTTTTACTTCAATTGTATTTAGAAATAAGCAAAGAGAGATAAACCCTAGTAGTGAACCAATGCTTCCGGCTAATGCTAGCCCTACGTGAGAAAGATCTAGAAGGGCGACTTTATTTTGAGTAGACGTAATGAAATTAGATAGAAAGTTATTTGAAACATTTTTAGGCTTGCCCATAAAAGCTAAGGCAAATGTACTATTAGTTAGAAGAATAAGGATGGAAATTATTGAAGGTAGTGTTGTATTTTTCTTTGCAAAGTATGCCCTAACTATTAATGAGTGAGAGCTAATTGCCCAGAGGCCTAAGGAGAAAGCGATTAAGCAATTTGAGGTTTGAATAGAATCATTTTTAGAAAATAAGCCATAGCCATAAACTGAATTTACAATTGGTTCCGCTAATAAAATTAGTCCTGCAGTTGCTGGAATAGTAACGTAGGAAATCCAGCTTAGTCCAAGGCTTAGCTCTTGGTTGAATTGCTCGTTATTCTTTTCAGTAGAAAGCTTAGAGAGTTTAGGAAGTATGGCAGTAGCAAGCGCAACTGAGAAAACTCCTAAAGGGAACTGAACTAACCTATCTGAGTAGTAATACCAAGTAATACTTCCTTGCTCTAACATTGAAGCCAACATGCGGTTAAATAAAACCATTAGTTGGTATACAGAAGCTGCAAGAATTGCAGGAAGCATAAGAGTGAAAATCTTTTTTACTGCTTTTGATTTAAAAGGATTAGCAAGTCCTAAGGGGAAGCCAAGTTTTTTTAGTAACAGAGCATTTGGTATTAGGGCGATAAAGGCACTTAGGGTTACAAAAATAGCAACTCCAAACACTGGTCTACTAAAACTTGAGTAAGAAATTGGAACGCCGATTATAATTATAAAATTCATTATAACTTGAGTTCCAGCAGCTAGAGCAAAGTGCCCTAAAGCATTTTGCGCTCCTCCTGCAAAAGCTAAAAGACTAATCGCTATAATGTAAGGGAGCATTAATCTTGTTAGGGTAACTGTAAGTTCGAATTGTTCAGGGTTGTTTCTAAATCCGGGGGCAAAGATGTCTGTAAGTTCTGGGGCAAATAAAATGCCAAGTGAAGAAAGTAGAACTGTTAAAATTAAACTTAGAGCAGTAGTTGCTTTAATTGTTTGCTTTGCACTTTGCTCTGAGTTTTTTAACTCATCAGTAAAAACAGGAATAAATGCAGGAGTAAGTGTTCCTTCTGCAACAAAGCGTCTTAATAAGTTTGGGATGGTAAATGCTAGGTAGAAAGAGTCGGTGATGAAACCAGCACCAAAATAAGCTGCAATTGTGGAATCTCTTATCATTCCAAATATACGGCTTAGAAAGGTAAAAAAAGAGACTAAACCAGTTGTTTTAGCTACAGAAGCTGTTTTCATGCAGTAAGTATAGCTACTAGTTCAAGGCTAGCAAGAGATTACAAGGAGCTAGCTAGAATAGGCATTAATATTGTCGCAAAACTAATGTATTGATTATCTTTAAAAATAGCATAACAGATGCGGATGGATAATTGATATCTATAGTCGAAAGTGCTAATAAATTCGGCTATTACGCTCCTCTGTTTATATCTTGGTGTAAGTTTTTGTTCTCTGCTCAGTATTTACTGAGAAGTTTACTTAAAACACTTACTTATGACAGGGGGAGGATTAACCAAGAGGATAAAACTATAATGGAAACTGAACAACAAGTGTCTGCTGTGGCTGATAAAATAGAAACACCAGAAGAGAGCGAAACAAAAACCGAAGAGACTGTGTCTTCTGCAGGAGATTTAACTTCTAGAGAGCCAGTAGAAATTAACCTAAGAACATTACTTCAAGCAGGGGTTCACTTTGGACACCAAACTGCTAGATGGAATCCTGCAATGTCTGACTATATATATGGTTCAAGAAATGGAATCCATATTTTAAATTTACCTAAGACTTTAACTTGCTGGGCAGATGCTAGAAAGAAAGTTGTTCAAATTGCGCAACAAGGCGGAAGTATTCTTTTTGTTGGAACAAAAAAACAAGCTCAAGATGTTATCGTTGAAGAGGCTAGAAGATGTGGGGCATATTATGTTTCTCGTAGATGGCTTGGAGGAATGATGACTAACTTTCAAACTATAAGAAAAAGTATTGAAAGAATGAACAAGATTGAGCAAACTCTTCAAGAACAAGAAGAGCTAATGAAAACTGGTCAAACATCTAAGTTCACTAAGAAAGAAAGACTTATGATGTCTAAAGAAAGAGAAAAATTAGAATTCTCACTTGGTGGTATTAGAGAAATGTATGCACCACCAAAACTTATTTTTGTAGTAGATATTAAAAGAGAAGATATCTCTATTAAAGAAGCTAAAAGACTTGATATTCCAGTTGTTGCACTAGTAGATACGAATTGTAACCCTTCACAAGTTGCTTATCCGATTCCTTCAAATGATGATGGAACAAGAGCAATAAGGCTTTTTGCTTCTGCTATTGCTGACGCAGTAATTGAGGGAAGAAAGACTTATAATTCGAATAAAGAGAAGTCTAAAGTAAAGCAATAAAATAGAAATATAGGAAAAGAAATGGCTAATATAAGTGCAAAGCTAGTAAAAGAGTTACGCGAGCAAACTGGCGCAGGAATGATGGACTGTAAAAAAGCTCTAACTGAAACAGAAGGTAACATTGATAAGGCAATTGATTTCTTAAGAAAGAAAGGCTTAAAAAATGTTGAGAAAAGAGCTGGTAAGGTTGCAGCAGAAGGAACTATTCTTTCTTACATACATGCTGGCGGTAGAATTGGCGTGTTACTAGAACTTAACTGTGAAACAGATTTTGTTGGTAAAGGCGAAGATTTTCAATCTCTAGCTAAAGACATTGCAATGCATATTGCTTGGGCAAACCCTAAGTATGTTTCTAGAGATGAAGTTCCTCAAGATGTGATTGATAAAGAAAAAGAAATTTTTAAATCTCAATTGAAACCTGAACAGCAAAAAATGGCTGATAAGATTTTACCTGGTAAAATTGAGAAATTCTTTGAATCAGTATGTTTACTTGAGCAAGTAGATGTAAAAGACACTGCTGGTAAGAAAAAAATTCTAGACATTATAAATGAGAAAGGTGCTAAGCTAGGTGAGAAACTTTCTCTTAGAAGATTTGTTAGGTTTGAAGTTGGTGAAGGGATTAAAAAAGAAGAATCTAACTACGCTGATGAAGTAGCTCAGACTGTAGCGAGCTTCCAATAAAGATAGCGTAATAGTAAGTAGTTAGTCTTTAAGGTAACGGTAAGGATAGAATGAAAAGAGTTCTGCTTAAACTTAGTGGAGAAGTCTTAGCTGGAGATTTAGCTTTTGGCATTAGTCCAGAAGTTATAACTCGTTTAGCTGATGAGATAGCAGAAAGTCATAAGTCTGGTCTTGAGATTGGAATTGTTCTTGGTGGTGGAAACATCTTTAGAGGTATTTCTGTAGCGGCTCAAGGAATTGATAGAGTTTCAGGTGATTACATGGGTATGCTTGCAACTACTATTAACTCTTTAGCTATGCAGGATGCTTTAGAGAAAAAAGGCGTTCAAACTAGAGTGATGTCTGCAATTTCAATGAATGAAATTTGTGAACCTTACATTACAAGAAGAGCTAAGAGACATCTTGAAAAAGGCCGTGTAGTACTTTTTGCATGTGGAACAGGGAATCCGTATTTCACTACTGATACTGCTGCAGCTCTAAGAGCAAAAGAAATACAAGCAGAAGTTATTCTAAAAGGCACTAAGGTAGATGGGGTCTATGATAAAGATCCAGTAGGGAATGATGATGCTAAAATGTATAAGCAATTAGCATTTATTGATGCAATAAAAGATAATTTAAGAGTTATGGACGCTACTGCTATTTCTTTATGCATGGAAGAAAAGCTACCGATTAAAGTTTTTAACATTATTAAAGATGGAAATATTAGTAAGATATTATCTGGTGCAGATGTAGGAACGCTAGTTGATCATTTAGAAAGTGAGTTTGCATAAATTATGGAAGTACTAAAAGAAGTTTATTCTAAATACGAACAAGATTGTAATAAAACAATTGAGGCATTTAAAAAAGATCTTAAAAAAGTTAGATCAGGTAGGGCAAGTGCTAGTTTAATTGAGAACATAATGGTTGAGTATTATGGTTCTAAGACACCATTAATGCACATGGGTCAAATTTCTTCTCCTGAAGCGAGATTGCTTACGGTTCAAATCTTTGATGCAGGAGCTATTGAAGCTTGTGATAAAGCTATTAGAGCTTCCGATTTAGGTTTAAACCCAAGTGTTGAAGGTAATACTTTAAGAATAATTATTCCTCCTCTAACTGAAGAGACTAGAAAAGACATAGTTAAAAGTTTAGGTAAGAGAACTGAAGAAATAAGAATTTCAATTAGAAATCATAGAAGAGATGCTAATGAGAGCATTAAAAAACTTGAGAAAGACGGAGACGTAGGAAAAGACGACTCAAAAAAAGCTCAAGACAATGTTCAAACAATGACTAACGACTCAATTAAAATAGTAGATCAAATGCTAAAAGATAAAGAGGCGGAGTGCATGGAAGTGTAGGTAGTCCTCAGCACATCGCTATTATCATGGATGGTAATGGTAGATGGGCGAAAAAGAGGGGATTACCTAGAATAGAAGGCCACAGACAAGGCTCAAAGAGTGTAGAGAATATAGTTACTGCTTGTAGAGAAAGGGGAGTAGAGTATTTAACTCTATTTAGCTTCTCAACCGAGAATTGGAATAGACCAAAAGATGAAATAGATGGCTTAATGTCATTGTTTAAACTTTACTTATCTAGCCAAACAAAAAAATTAATAAAAAACGGTATTAGATTAAGAGCAGTGGGGGATTTAGAAAAATTTCCTAAAGATGTGCTTGCTCAGTTAAGAAAAACTGAAGAGAAAACCAAAGATTTTAAACAAATGACTTTAATCTTGGCTCTCGGTTACGGCGGAAGAGAAGAGATTACCGCTGCAGTTAAAAAAATTGCAAAAGAGGTAAAAGAAGGTGAGCTATCTCCTGAAGAGATTAACAACGATAGTATTAAATCTAGAATGTGGTCTAGCGATATCCCCGACCCAGAGTTACTGATTAGAACAAGCGGAGAGATGAGAATTTCTAACTTCCTGCTTTGGCAATTAGCCTATAGTGAAATTGTTGTAACTAAAGTGTTATGGCCTGAGTTTAATGCTGAAATTTTAGAGAATTGCATTGAGGAGTTTGATAAAAGAGAAAGAAGGTTTGGTTTAACTTCTGAGCAGATTTCTAAAGAAAGATCTGGTGAAAATAGCTCAGATAAAAATCCAGATGAAGGAAAGCTTGCATATGTCTGACTTAAAAACCAGATTAATCACAGCATTTATTTTAATTTTAGTTTTTTTATCTGCAATTTTAATTGGCGGGTATTTTTTAAAAATATTTGTCTTCGCTATCGCTATAATTACTGCCTATGAGTATTATAGTTTTTCACTTAAAACTAAAAATGAACATACAGCTTTATTTAGTATTTATTCCTTACTGAGCTTATTAGGCTACGCATTTTATAGCTATCAAGGTTTTTTAATTGGTCTGCTAGTTGGATTTATCTTAGCAATAATTACAATTTGTTATTTAATAGAAACAAAAGAGCATCAGCCAGATTTATTAGCTTTTATTCCTGCAGTGTTTATTGGCTTTTGTTATCCAGCACTTTTTTTAGTTGTGGTTTACATAGTAAGTACAAATTACTCCAAGGAACATCTTTTTTGGTTAGTTACTACAGTGGCTTTAGTTGATACTGGTGGGTATTTTATTGGTAGTAAATTAAAAGG
>CAYOZL010000030.1:0-26066 GCA_964408435.1 uncultured Bdellovibrionales bacterium
GTAGTAGTGCTTGAATGGACTAATCCTGGGTGTCCGTTTGTTAATAAGCATTATAATAATGGCGACATGCAAGCTTTGCAGAGTAGGTACAGAGCAAAAGATGTGGTTTGGTTAAGTATTAACTCTACTAATTCTGAGCATAAAGATTTTTTAGATAGTGAAAAAGCTAAAAAGATTGCTTCTGATTGGAAAATTGATTCTAAGTTTATGCTTGCTGATACTGATGGGAAAATTGGTCAGGCTTACGGAGCTAAGACTACTCCGCATATGTTTGTTATCAATAAAGGAAAAGTAGCTTATCAAGGTGCTATAGATGATAATAGTGACTACTCATCTAATCCTGCTGAAGATAGTAACTATGTTACTAAAGCTTTAGATGAATTGCTTGCAAGCAAGGAAGTTAGTGAAGGTAAAACTAAGCAATATGGTTGTGGTGTTAAGTATTAATTAACTTATCTAATCTATTTTACCAATCTAGGTCCAGAAAGAGAATAGCAGTGCTTTTCCTCAGGGAAATTTCTGGACTTAACATCTTTTACATAGTTCTTTAGTGCTTCGGGTATGCTTTGATTTAATTCTAAGTATTTTTTTACAAACTTAGGAGTGTTTTCCCCGTAACCTAATAAATCATGATAAACTAAAACTTGGCCATCGCAGGTATTCCCTGCCCCTATCCCTATTGTTGGAATAGTTAGGCTTTGTGTAATCTCTTGGGCTAATTCAGAAGGAATGCCTTCTAGAACTAAAAGACACGCTCCGCTTTCTTCAAGTATTTTTGCATCTTCGATAATCACTTTTGCTTGTTCAGGGTTTCTACCCTGTACTTTGTATCCACCCATTGTAAGATAAGATTGTGGTCTTAGACCTAAATGCCCACAAACTGGAATGCCAGCTGTAACAATTTTTTCTACAGCATCTGAAAACTCTCTACCACCCTCAAGCTTAACTACTTGTGCCCCACCATCTTGAATTAAACTTCCTGCATTAGTAAGCGCTTCTTCAGGACTTACTTGATAAGACATAAATGGCATGTCTGCTATTATCATTGGTTTATCAGTTACTCTTGAGACAATTTCTGTGTGGTAGACCATGTCGTCTAAAGTTACGCTTAGAGTGTTATGCCGGCCCTGAATAACGGTTCCTAGGGAGTCTCCAACTAGTATTAGATCAACTCCAGCATCTTGAGCCAGTTTCGCTGAAAAACAATCATAAGCTGTAAGCACACTGATAGGCTCTCTATTGGTCTTAAATCTATTTAGATCGGTAATTTTAATTCTATTATCCATACACTTTAACTATTTATACTTTGACCGTAATAGATTATAAATATTGTGGATATGCAAGATTTAGGAAAGCATTTTATAGTTGGATTAAGCTCAATAGAGCTTAATAATGAAGAAAAAAAGCTTATTAAGGAGTTAAACCCTCTAGGTTTTATCTTCTTTACCAGAAACTTTGCCTCTAGTAATTCCTGGATAGAGCAATTTGAGTCTTTAATTAAAGAGATAAAACAAATATCAAAACGTAAAAAGTTAATATTATCTATTGACCATGAAGGAGGTAGAGTAAATAGACTGCCCTCTCCTATTACTTCTTTTCCTTATGCTCAAAACTACAAAGATAATTTAAAGGATGTAGCTAAAAAAATGGCTACTGAACTTAGCTCAATTGGATTGAATCTAAGTTACGCTCCTGTATTAGACATTGATTTAGAGAATAAGAACTCTGTTATTTCTAAGAGATCTTTTAGTTCAGATGCTAAAGAAGTAGTGAAATATGGTGTAGAATTCGCAAGTATTTTAGAGAACAATGGGGTTCTTTCATGTGCTAAGCATTTTCCAGGACACGGGGCAACGATTAAAGATTCTCATTTTGAACTACCCTTAAATAATAAAACTTTAAATGAGATAAAAAATGAAGAATTAATTCCTTTTGAATCCTACATTAAAAATGATTTTAGTTTAATTATGACTTCCCATATTTTATTTCCAAAACTAGACAAGGATTTACCTGCAACTCTCTCGTCTAAAATTATAAAAGACGTCTTAAGAACGGATATGAGTTACACAGGCTGTATTATTACAGATGACTTAGACATGAAAGCTCTTGATAGCTATGAAAATAAAGAACAGCTAGCTTTAAAAGCAGGTGTAGATATTTTACTAATCTGTGGCCCCGATTCACTAGAAAAAGCAAATAATGCTAAAAATAGTATCTCAGAATTAGACTTATCAGAATCTAGTAAAAGAATAGATACCTTAATTAATAAGCTTAATGCCTAAAACTTTAGATTAGAGTTAATCATGAATAAAAAATGGTACGAAAATTGGTTTAATAATTTATATCCTAAACTCTATCCTCACCGGAACCTAGAAGAAGCAAAAAAACAAGTTAACTCTTTAATTAACTTTTTAGATTTAGAGCAAACAAGTAGATGTTTAGATATCGCTTGTGGAACAGGTAGACATGTCAGGTACTTAAAAAATGAGTTTGATAAAACAATTGGTGTTGATTTATCAAAAGATTTAATTGCAATTGGTAAACAAAAGGGAAATTTTGATAATGCAGACTCTTTTATTACGGATATGAGAGAGCCTGGATTTGAAGAAGGAACATTTAATTTAGTTTGTAATTTTTTTACAGGTTTTGGCTATTTCGAGACTGATAAAGAGCATCAAGATTTAGCAAATACTTGGCTAAGCCTTGTTTCTAAAGACGGAGTGCTTTTTCTAGACTATTTAAATAAGGACTATGTAATTAACAATTTAGTGCCTGAAAGTAATAAAAAAATTGAAGAATACAAAGTTAGCGAAAAGCGTCAAATTAACTCCCATAACGGAAATACTAGAGTTGAAAAACTAATAGAGATCGAATCACCTGAGGGCAAAGAAACATTTAACGAATCAGTAAGAATGTATAGCAAGCAAGAAATGAGGAACTTTTTTACTTTAGCTAAAGAAATTAAGTTTTATGGTGATTATGATTGGTCTGAATTTAATGTTAAATCCTCAAGGATGCTAATAGTAATAAAAAAATGAGCAGTAAATTAAAGATTGAATTTATAAAAGAGATTGAAAAATATAATTCTACTTTAGCTAATCCTATAAGTGTCGATTCTATTAAAAATCCTATTGTTACAGGTCAACAAGTCGGCTTGTTTCTAACTCCTGCACTAAGTTTATATAAAGCCTTTACTGCATTAAAGTTAGCTAAAGAAAAAAACTCAGCTACTCTTTTTTGGCTTCAAACTGAAGATCATGACTTTGATGAAATTAGAAATTATAACTATTTAGATGCTAATTTTGATATCCAGACTGCTAGTCTGGAAAAACGACCTAATCATTTACCCATTTCTAAACTAGAGCTTAAGGATGAAATTTATTCGCTTATAAAAGATTTAAATCTTAGTAAGGAGATTGCTGAAGGGATAGAATTTAGTGGTGATAACATTGAAGATATTTTTGCTAACTTGTTAAGCTCATATTCTAAATTAGCTTTTGAGGATAATAATTTAATATTTATAGACCCTATAAAAACTCGCACAATTTTTTATGCAAAAGAGATTTATAGGAGCTGTATTGAGAACTTTGAAGAAATTTCCCTACTATTAAGAGAGAATTATAATAATTTAAAATCTAAAAAAATAACTCCACAAGTAGAGTTAAGAGATAATTATACTATATTTTTCCTTACCATTGATTCTAAAAGACAGCGCTTAGAATTTAAAGAGAATAAGTTTCACACCAAATCGAATAAAAGCTTTTCTAAAAAAGAACTTCTAGAATTACTAGAAAGTAATCCAGAGAAATTTTCATCAAGTGCTCTGCTCAGACCAGTTATTCAAGATTACCTTTTAAATACTAACACTTATGTAGGAGGAAAAGCGGAGTTAAATTACTTAAAACAAACTGACGCCTTATTTGATTATTTTAAAGTGAAGCCTGCAAGTCGAATTCTAAGAGGAAGCGTTACTGTAGTCGAAGAGAAGTTTGATAAATGGTTAGGGCAAATAGATGCTGAGATAGAAATGGTATTTAATAATCAGTTAGCTGGATTGCTAGTGGATAAGACTTTAACACCTGAAAATTTGAAGAAAGAGTCTTTAGAGCAAATATCTAGTATTTTTGAGAAACTAGAAAACGCTATAAATAAAACTGATGAAACTCTATTAAAAACAAATACAAAGTCTAAGGAAAAAGTAATAAATACGATTAGTAATCTATTATTAAAATATGAAAAAGCTATTACGACTAAAAATGAGACTTGGAATGTAAGAATAAAAAGAATTAAGAATTTAATAGAGCCAAATGGCATTAAACAAGAAAGATTATTATCTGCATTATATTTTCATTCAAAATTTGGTAATAGATATCTCGAAGAAGTTTTTAATAACATTGAAGCTGAAAAAGAAACTACAATAAAGCTATGACTGATATATTACTATTCTCTCCTCACCCAGATGATGCAGAAATATTTTGCGGAGGAACTTTAGCAAAACTTAAATCGCAGTCTTATCGCATTACTGTTGCGGATTCGTGTCTAGGTGAATTAGGTTCTCAAGGAACAGTTGAGGAAAGAAAAAAAGAAGTTAAAAAAGCTACTAAAATTTTAGAAATTGATAATAGAATCAATTTAGAATTTCCAGATGGCTTTAGTGCTAAAGCTAGTAAAGAGACTTATATTAAAAAAATAGTAAAGACTATAAGGCTCATAAAACCAAAATTAATATTTGCTCCCTACTGGGAGTCTAGGCACCCAGACCACGCATATTTATCTAAGCTAGTTAAGAAAGCAGCTTTTTTTTCAGGCCTTAAGAAATACGAGCCAGACTTAGCAAAACCTCATAAAGCCTTTACAGAAATATATTATCCAATGAGAGTTGATACAGCTCCTAGTTTTGTAATTGATGTAAGTAAACACTATGAAACTAAATTAAAAGCCATTAATGCTTATAATTCTCAAGTCGTAAGAAAAGAAAAAGCAGAAGTCAAAACTCTTATTAGCTCACCTTTAACTATACACTCAATTAAAGCTCGAGATGCGTTTTATGGAGCTAAGATTGGTGTTGAGTATGGTGAGCCTTATATAGTAAGAACAGGCATAAAAATAGAGGATCCTGTAGAACATTTTGAGAGTTTTAAGGACGAGCCAGGTTTATTGTACAATAAGTAATTTTCTTAGTCTTAATCTTAAACTTAGTCTCAAATAGTTTAAATAGAGATTGCCCCGGTTTTTAGAAAACCTTATGGGGCGATTAGTTAATTACTTGTTAGAAGCTCAGTTAAATCAGAAACAGTTAATACGAAAACTTTTTTACTAATACAACCAAGCATCTCGCAAATTGTTTTTGCGTCGCAATCACAACTTTCAACTCCGAAGTCATAGCCCATTTGTGAGACTAAATAACAGAGTATAGAGCTTAATCTGATTTTATGAAAATCTTCTGTGGCTTTTTTACATGCCAAGTAATTGAATTCAGAGCCCAATAACAACTTGCCGTACTGACAACTAAACTGAGCATTTTGACGGACAATATTTACATCTAAACATATTGGCGCTGCAAAAGTAGCAGAATCAATAACGGTTGGCTTTTTAATGTATCTTTTTTCTTTTCTAGGAGTACCGTCTGTAAGCCAAACTTCATTATCAAAAGTCTCTGGCTCGACGCCAAGCCTCAAAGTAGATAAAGCAGAATGTTGAACGCTATACTTAAAAGGGCACTGTGGTGAAGCTAACCAAATAAAATGAAGTGGATTCATAGAAATAACCTCCGTGAATTTTTGAAAATTCCTTTAAAACATAAATTAAAACTCTGGTTCAATACCAGGACAATTTCTATTCAAACTATATATCAAAGAACAACGCTATACATACCCTATTTTAGTCTTGTTTTAAAATGTTGTTATAGTATTTAACTTTGTGGACTTTCTGTTCCTAGACTTCAGCTACATACATCCCTGCCCTAAATGTCATAGGCACAGGATTAGTATATCTTCTTTGATATATACTCATTAGCTTTAAAAGCTCTCTCTTATCAAGCTTATCGCTCCCAGCATTTACACCAGTTTTTCTTAAATGCCGTATTGAGTGGTCGACAGTCTTAAAATTAATTACCACTTGCATTTGCTCTGAGTGTTTTATTTTAAAACCATGTAATTTTAAAATATCTAAATAGTAATTATGCGAATGTAAAATAGGCTTAATTCTTTTATTTGGAGAGACTTCTTTTCTAATTTCTCTTATTTCTTTTAATGTTCCATCAAGCATAATTGATAATACTAAATCTTTAGTTGCTATTTTCTTTATCTTAATAAGTGTTGCTTCAAAATTCTCAGACCAATGAAGTGCAGAAGAGCTAAGGACTAGGTCGTATTTATCTTTAAATAAAAGCTCGTCTTTATTAAAGTCTAAAAGTGCGGTTTTTGCATGAGGCACTTTTTCATTAGCTAATTCTAACATTTTTCTAGAATTATCTACTAAGGTAATATTTTTATATCTAGTACTAATTTTTTTAGCTAAATAACCAGTTCCACATCCTAAATCAATCACATTATTAGCTGTTTGAGGTAGGTATGTAATGAGCTTATCTATTATTTTTCTTTGACTAATACTATGCTTGTCATAAGAGTTTGCGGCTTTATTATATGAATTTTCTACTACTTTATTTTCAGGCATTCTTTTAAGACACTTATTTCTGACATTGTAAGGCAATAAATTTAGAGTTTTCCTCTTCTAAAATATGCCCAAATCCACTAGTTGTAAATAGCTCTGAATTTTGTAGCAAATTCTGTAGTTTTTCTGCATGACTATAAGGTATAATTTTATCTTGTTTATCATGAAATATTAAGGTTTTAGTCTTAATTTCTTTTGTAACCGTTCTTAAATCCTTTTTAAAGTAATTAAGATTATGGCTTAGAATATTATTATTTATTTTTAGTGCATTTTCAAAATAATCTTTAGTGCTTTTTGAGCTAAACTTGGAGATAAATCTTTTTAAAGTCGTTTCTTTAGAATTCGCTATTCCATTTAATAATGCTTGAAGTTTTTCAGGCTTAATTCCAATTTCATTATCTTTATTCTTCAGGAAACAAGCAGTCGATGAAATTAATACTATTTTTTCCACTTTTTCAGGATAAGTGTGCGCAAACTCTAATGCAATGCTCCCTCCCATAGACCAAGCTATTAAAGTAGTTTTATTTTGAAATTTTTTACGAAGATGCTCATTAAGCTTTGATATATAATTAGGATATAATTCTTGAGGTGATGTTAGTATCTTTTGAGTACAATTAATCTTATTTGCTAAGATTTCTAATGTACTTGAAGGTTGAGAGAACCCTGAGATAAAACAGCAATTCATTTTAACAGCTCTACTAAATTATCTAATTCTTTTTTGCTATGATGAAGAGTAATTGATGCTCTAAAAATAACACCAGGAACAGTTGGGGGTAGAATTTTAGGTAAATAGAAGCCTTCTCGTTTTAATTTTTCTGCGTAACCTTCAGAATACTTAACTGGCACTATATGTGAAGTAGAATCAGAGCCAACCTTTTTTGCAAAATAATTAGCATTTGAAATTAGTTTTTTACCTAACTCAGGATTAGCCTCTAAAATTTCAACTGCTTTGATGCTTGCCTTAATAACACCAAGAGGTAAGGCAGTATTATAGACTATATTTTTAGAGGAATTAATTAAAAAGTCTTTTAGCCATTTAGGTCCTGCTACTATTCCTCCGTAAGTACCAAGAGCTTTACTTGCAGTTGCTGTCATGAATACTTTATCATTACCTTTTCTGAGAGTATCAGGAGATATTCCAGCTCCGTAGGCACCAAGTGCATGAGCCTCATCCACAATTAAATATACGTTATACTTTTTTAAAAGCTCTAGAATTTGCTCAAAATCAGGACTATCTCCTTGCATGCTGTATAAGCTCTCAAGGACTATGAAAATATTTTGATTTTCTTTCCTCTGTATTTTTTTTAAAAAATGTTCACAGTGGTTTAAATTATTATGTTGAAATCGATAGTTTTTAGCACCAGATAATTTAATCGCTTCTATAAGACTAGCGTGAATAAACTTATCTGAAATTACTATGTCGTTTCTTCTAACTAGAGCTGTAACTAGTCCCAAATTAGCCATGAAGCCTGAGCTATAATATAGACAGCTTTCGAAATTTAAATAGCTGGCTAGTTTAGCTTCTAGTATTTCGTATTCTTGATAATTCCCTGAAATTAATCTAGATGAACAGCTTCCAGCCCTTTTAGTATTTGCAAATTCTTTTACTACTTCTGGGTGTTTGGATAGCGCTAAGTAGTCGTTACTACCAAAGTTTTTACTATCTAGAATATCTACAGTTTTTAATGACCTGTAAAGATTAAGATTTTGTCTCTTTTTTATGTATTGGCTCGTCCACTCCATAGGTAGCTACCTTATACAAAATTTGCTAATAAATGAACCATGAAAACCGCATTAAAAAGTATTAAATCACGATATGAAATCAAACAGATATTCTCTGAATATAAACCAAGTCTTGAGCTTGTAGAGAATAGAATTAAAAGTGTTTTAGGCTCTGATGCTGAAAAGCTTACCGAAATAAGCTCATACCTGCTTAATCTTGGTGGTAAACGAGTAAGGCCACTTCTGTGTTTAATTAGTGCTGACCTTTATAGCGGCGATAACCCTGAAGGAAGAACAAAAAAAGAAGTTATCGATGTTGCAGCTGGAATTGAGTTAATTCATATGGCAACTCTTTTACATGATGACATAATTGATAAGTCTCCTACTAGAAGAGGGAAAAAGACAGCTTATTTAGAATTTGGATCAGATGCTACATTACTAGCAGGAGATTTCTTATTTGTTAGAGCATTTGGTCTTTGCGGAATGCTAGATAAATTTACAATTAAATCTACTGAATTTGCTTGCGGAGCAATAATTGAGGGGGAACAGCTAGAAGGATTTTTAGAAAAAGATATTGATTATTCTATGGAGCGTTACCTGGATGTAATAAATAAAAAAACATCTGCACTTTTTGCACTATCTAGTAAAATTGGAGCTCATCAAGTTGGGGCGAGTGCAAAAGAAGTTGAAAAACTTCATAACTTTGGCTTATTAGCAGGAACTGCATTTCAAATAGTAGATGATATTTTAGATATTACTGCTGATGAAGAAACTTTAGGTAAAAAACCTGGAAACGACTTAAGACAATCAACACCTACTATTATTAATTTACTTTGGTTAGATCAGTGCAAAGACGATGCTAGAGAGTATTTTTTTAATACAGAAGATAAATCAGATATTTCAGGTGCGATGAAGAGCATAAAAGACTCTGGGATTTTAGACCAAGCAAGAGTTATGGCTACAGATTATACTAATGAAGCGATTGCTGCTCTAAACTCTCTAGAAAGCATAGGCTCAAATAAGGTAAGGCAAGAACAAAAAGATATGCTACTTTCTATTCTAGATTTTACACTAGAAAGAACTTACTAATGATCGGCTTATCCTATCTAGCAAAAAATAATTTTTCATCTTTAAAAAAAGCTAGTGTTGCTCTGCTTGCAAATCAAGCAGCTGTTAATTACAGGTTTGAGCATTTAGCTGACCTACTAATAAAAAATAAAATAGATTTAAAACTAATTTTTGCACCTGAGCATGGCTTTAGAGGCGAGATGCAGGATATGGATTTTGTAGGTGATAGCAAAGACTTATATACCGGAGTAAAGATCGTAAGCTTGTATGGAAATGATGAAAATAGCTTAGCTCCCAAAGAACAAGACTTAGAGAACATAGATATTCTTTTAATCGATCTTCCTGATATCGGAACTAGATACTACACCTTTGCTCAGTCAATGATTTATTCAATGTCTGTAGCAAAGAAAACAAATACAAAAGTAGTAGTGCTAGATAGACCTAACCCTATTAACGGAACTTCAGTTGAAGGTGGAAAACTACACAAAAAATTTCGTTCCTTTTGTGGTTTAATGGATACACCTGTTAGACATGGCCTCAGTCTTGGAGAGTTAGCAAAATTAGCAAACACTGGTTACGGAGAAGGCGAAGAAAAACTAGAAGCTATTAATTGTGATTTGGAAGTAATCGAGCTTAAAAATTGGGATAGAAGCTTATACCTTGATCAAACAGATGTTCCTTGGGTCTACCCTTCCCCTAATATGACAAATTTAGATACTGCTATTATTTACCCAGGTTCTTGTCTTTTTGAAGGAACAGAGATTTCTGAAGGGAGAGGCACTACCAAGCCATTAGAACAATTTGGTGCGCCGTATATTAACGGGAAAGAATGGGCTGAAGCAGCTTTAAAAGAAGAGCTTGATTTACAAGGAGCAGTTCTTAGACCAATTAGCTTTTTACCTAAATTTCAAAAACATGCGGAAAAAACATGTCATGGCGTACAGTTGCATATTACTAATAGAGAAACATTTAAGCCTTTTCGCTGGGGCATGGCTTTAATCGCTTCCGCCTATAGGCTTTATGGAGATGATTTTAAATGGAGAAAACAAGCTTTTGAGTTTGTAGATAAGATACCTGCTATTGATTTACTTTATGGCAATTCTGATTTTAGAGAAGCTTTAGAGCAAAATAAAAGTTTAGCTAGTTTAGAAATTAAAATTAGTAAGTATGAAAAAGAATATTTAGATATGGTTTTAGCTCGAGTTTAAAATTTAAAACTCGAGCTAGAACTTAAAGAAATTAACTTAAACCTAATTTCTTCTATTTACTAAATGCTTAGTTCTTAGACTGCTTCAAGCTCTAAAAGAGACTCGATAGTTTGTCTTTTTCTAATTAACTTAGACTCTCCATCTTTTACAGTAATCTCTGGCGCTAGAACTCTTGAATTATAATTTGATCCCATTACAGATCCATAAGACCCGGCATTTCTTAGCACTACTAAATCTCCTACTTCTAATTTAGGTAAACTTCTTGTTTCTACAAAGCCACCTTCTTTTTGTGTAAATACATCTCCTGATTCACAAAGTGGCCCTGCAAGCACTACATCTTCTTTCTCTGTAGCATTATTGCAAACTTCTATTGGGTGGTAAGAGCCATACATTATTGGCCTAGCTAAATCTGTAAATCCTGCATCTAGTAATGCAAAGCGTTTTGAACCTTGATTTTTAACTGCTCTTACTTCAGTTAACAAGTTACCAGACTCAGCAGTTAAATATCTGCCTGGTTCAGTTTCTAATCTTAATTCTTTATTAAACTCTTTTTCTAAATTTGCTTTAACATCCCACCAAAGCTTTTTATATGCATCTAAATCTATTTCTTGATCTGTATCTCTATAAGGAATAGGAAGTCCACCACCAGCACTGATCATATCTAATGAACTACCAATGTTCTTACATACTTCTATAAATTTATCGCATACTTCTGATAAATGTTCTAAATCTGTTCCAGAACCAATATGCATGTGAATACCAGTAATATTCAGACCGTGTTTACTAGCAACTTCTTTAGCTAATTCTAAATCTCCATGCCAAATACCGTGCTTAGAACTCTCCCCTCCAGTATTTGTTTTTTGAGAATGACCATGTCCAAAACCAGGATTAATTCTTAGAGTAATATCTTTTAACTTTGCATGAGGACCATATTGGTCAATCATGTCTACTGAACCAAAGTTTACTGGAATTTCTCTTTCAGTAACTAGTTTAAGAGTTTCTTTATCAAAGATATCGCAAGTAAAAACTACATCATGTGAACCACCACCGACTTTAAACCCTGCAGCTTCTGCTCTAACAATTTCTCCACTTGTTACAGTATCTACTACTGCTCCTAGTTTTCTTAAATGAGATAAAATATGAATATTTGAGCTAGCTTTTGTCGCGTATCTAATAATGCCAAAATCTTTTAATAAGTTAAAACGATAATCAATCTTATCCATTTCATAAACATAAACTGGTGTCTGGTATTTTGTTGAGATCTCTTCTAAACTAATTCCTGCTATATCTTTCATTTTTCCTCTTTAATTTAAAATCTTTATTCTTTTAATAGTTTTTTATAGTTTTTTTAAAATAATATTTATTTAATTAGTGCATCTTGCATAGAATAAAAACCAGGTTGTTTTTTATTAACCAACCATGCTGCAGCTCTTAAAGCTCCATCAGAAAAGATACTTCTTTTAGTAGCTCTGTGAGTTATTTCTATTCTTTCCCCTTCTCCAAAAAAGAATACTGTATGCTCCCCTGCAACATCCCCTCCTCTAATTGCTTGAGCACCTATTTCACCTTGCTCTCTACTTAACTCTACTCCTGCCCTACCAGTGCTAAGCACATCTTCTAATTTTTTACCTTGAGCCTTAGCAACACTTTCTAAAAGCATTAATGCAGTTCCACTCGGAGAATCTTTTTTATGTTTATGATGGATTTCAAATAATTCTACATCGAAGTCATTCGCTAATAACTTTGCAGCTTGTTCTAAGATTAAAGCCATTGAATTTACACCAACGCTTGTATTTCTAGTTCTTAAAATTGGTATAGATTTTGAGATATTTATAATATTTTTTTCATCACTGTCATCTAGACCAGTAGTGCCAATAACTATTGGAATATTATTTTCTTTTGCAAATTCTAAAGCTAACTCTGTTCCTGCTTTAGAAGAAAAATCTATTATTACATCTGCTTTTTTCATGGATTCAGTAAAAGTAGAACCAAGCGGAGAGACAAATCCAGGCACTATGCTCCCGTTTGCTGGATCGCTCTTAGATACAATCCCTGCTATTAGTTCAAATTTATCTTTTAAGCCTTTTTTATTATACTTGTTAATGGATTCTGATATTTCTAAGCCCATTCTACCAGAAGCACCAACTAATATTACTTTATGTTCCATTAAATTACCTTTTTAAGTTCCAGCTTAAGTCTTTCTTCAGTTTCAGTTTTAATTTGAACTAGTGGCAAACGTAAGCTTGATGATTTAATTTTACCCATTAATTGTAATGCTTTTTTAACTGGAGCAGGATTAGTTTCTAAAAACATAGAATATATTAAAGGCATTAAGTTTTGTTGTGCACTTAGAGCTTGTTCAAAGTTTCCTGAATTATAAGAATCAATAATTTCTTTAAATTCCTTAACTGCTATATTTGCACTAGCAGAAATCACACCTACTCCACCGTATGACATTATTGAATACGTAAGTGGATCATCGCCAGCATAAAGCTTAATTTTTGAGCCCTTTATTGCACTAGATAGTTCAACTAAGTCTGAGACAGAATCAACAGCCTGTTTTACTCCTACAATTGAATCAATTTTAGATAATTTCTTAAAGCTATCTATTGATAACTTAACATTAGTTCTGCTTGGTATATTGTAGATAATAATAGGCAAATTAGAATGCTTTGCTAATTCGTTAAAATGATTAACTAAACCTTCTTGAGTTGGCTTATTATAATATGGACTAATTGCAAGAGCAGCATCTGCTCCTAATTCAGCGAGCTTTTTACTTAACTCTATAGACTCTTTAGTATTATTATTCCCACTTCCTACAATAATAGGAACTCTGCCTTTATTTACTTCAATAGCTTTTTTAGTTAGCTCTATTTTTTCTTCTTTAGTTAAAGTTGCAGCTTCACCTGAAGTACCAAAAATTACTAAGCCATCTACACCCGATGCTATTTGCCATTCTATAAGGCTAGCAAAATCATCATAGTCGATAATATTTGGATCCTCTTTAAATGGTGTAACTAAAGCAGTTAAAACGCCTTTGAACATTAATTAATTCCTATAATATTAATTTTAGATTGATTACCCTGATAATTAACTCTAATAATATTATTTACACTTCCTTTTTGGTCATTAGAAACATAAATAATATAATCATAAACATTTCCATGCTCTACTGATTTGTCATAAAAATTACTAGCTTCAGGTCTTAGTCTAATTAGTTCTTTAAAATTATTGCTGTCGTATAATTTTCTCTTAATAGTAATGTATTCAAGAGAATTAAGATCTTTACCTTTTAAATTTTTAGTAGGAAGTAACCAGCTAAGTTTTATGTACTCATTAGTCGCATTTGCAACTAAATTACTTACAGCTGAAGGTGATCTAAATTCAGGTGGTTCAGGGTTTGTTTTTTTGCCACAAGAGCACATTAGAACAAATAAAAATGTAAAAGTTAAAATATTCTTCATTTTCAATATTACTGATTAATATTGGGATATTACACTATTGAAATATAAAAACCATAGCTATTTGGCATTAAATAACTAAGCTATTAGTCTCTCTACATTCAATTAACGTTGTCTAAGCTATTAGTTAGCAATATATTTTAAGACTATTATGAGAAAGAAAAACAATAAGGATCTACCATTTTATAAAAGAAGGAAAGATTTCCTAAAGAGAATTAAAAGTGAAGTAGCAATTTTCTCTAGCAGCGAAGTTAAAGTTTTCACAAGAGATCAACACTATAGCTACAAACAAAATTCAGACTTATTTTACTTAACAGGAATTGAGGAAGAAAACGCTATACTCGTTCTCTCAGGTCTTGGCACTGGTGCTCGTTCAATTCTTTTTTTAGAAGAAGAAGATTTCGTAAAAGCAAAATGGGGTTCATCTCCACTGGGCTTAAAAAAGGCAAAAAGAAAATACAAAGTAGATGAAATCAGAAATTATAATGATTTTAGCAAAGACTTAGCTGAAATATTAAAATACTCTCAAGTTCTACACTATGCTCTTTCAACTCATTCAAAAATTGACCAAATTATAATTGATGCAATTAAAACAAGCTATGGTCCATCTATAATAAAACCATGCATGCTTCATGATAGTAGGTTGTTAACTGCTATTATGAGAATAAAAAAAGAAAAAGAAGAAATTTCTCATATTAAACATGCTTGCGAAATTAGCTCTAAGTCAGTCTATAGGATATGCAAGAATATTAAGTCTTTTAAAAGCGAAAAACATGCTGCAAAAAGTCTTGAAGCTGAATTTATGGCTCAAGGTGCAGGTGGTATCTCGTTTAATACAATTATTGCATCAGGAAAAAATGCTACGGTACTTCACCATGAACCAAGTTATCAACCTTTATGGAAAAATGATTTAGTTTTAATTGACTCAGGTGCAAGCTATAAATCTTATTGCTCTGATATGACTAGGACTATTCCAGTTTCTGGAAAATTTAATAAATATCAAGCAGAGCTATACGACATTGTATATAAGGCTTATTTAAAAGCTAAGGATAAGGCAGTTGTAGGCTCAACATTGAGTGATGTTCATAAAGTAGCTGTTAACACTCTTTGCAAAGGTCTAATTGAGATAGGCCTTTTAAAAGGAAGCTTAAGTTCAGTTATTAAAAAAGCTACATATAAAAAGTTTTATATGCACAACACCTCACATTGGGTTGGGCTTGATGTGCATGACATTGCCCCTATTACTTATGATGCTGAGCTTTTACATCCACATAAAAGACCACTTGAGTCTAGAAATATTATTACGATTGAACCTGGCTTATATATTGACCCAAAGGATAAGAGTATTCCAAGTAATTATAGAGGCATAGGAATTAGACTAGAAGACACTATTTTAATTACAAAGACTGAGAATAAAACTCTTACAGATTATATGCCAATGTGCAGAGAAGAAGTAGAAAGGATGATGGCAAATGCTTGAAAAAATTATCTGGATAATTTGTTTATTTAGCTTTGTGTTTAATGAGTTTGTCCTTATTGATCTTGTTTGGGCATTGCTCAACTAAGGGCTAAACTAAAGAAATTTGAAAACTTCTTTAATTCGATATGGTATTTAGCTCCCCTCTTTTTATTTTTTACTTTCTCCCAATTTTCCTAATCACCTATTTCCTTACGCCAAATAAGTTTAAAAACTTCACATGTCTTTTGTTCAGTATTTTCTTTTATGCATGGGGAGCACCAAAAATCTTACCATTACTTTTGTTTTCCTGTTTACTTGATTTTTTAATAAGCAAAAAACTAAAAAACAAAACGATCTTAATTCTTGGAATTAGCTACAATGTAGCTTCTCTTATATACTTCAAATATGCGAACTTTTTCATTTCTGAGCTTAACTCTTTAGCTGGAAAAGATTTAATACAATGGCAAGAAATTGCTCTCCCTATCGGCATATCTTTTTTTACATTTCATAAGATTAGTTACCTCATTGATGTATATAGAAAAGTTAAGAAACCTGAAAAAAGTTTAATTGATTACTTATTATATATTCTTCTTTTCCCTCAATTAGTTGCCGGCCCAATTATTAGGTATCACGATGTTTTTGAATATTTAAAGAATAGAAAGCACACATTAGAAAATTTATCAGAAGGACTTTGTAGATTTTGCTTTGGATTTTCTAAAAAAATACTTATAGCAGATGAAGTAGGCTTCATAGCTAATAAAATCTTTGCTCTCTCAGCTACAGAGCTAAACACAACTTCCGCGTGGCTAGGCTTACTTGCATATACTATCCAAATTTACTTTGATTTCTCTGCTTATTCAGACATGGCAATTGGTCTTGCTAGAATGATTGGATTTAGATTTTTAGAAAATTTTAATCAACCCTACCTCTCTTTATCAATTACAGAATTCTGGCAAAGATGGCATATTTCCCTCTCTCGTTTTATGAAAGACTATTTATACATTCCTCTAGGCGGAAATAGAATTAGTCCTACTAGAACCTATGTAAATTTGTGGATTGTTTTTATTATCTCAGGGTTTTGGCATGGGGCACAGTGGACTTTTCTATTATGGGGCTGTTTTCATGGTTTGATGCTTGTAATTGAAAGAGCTTACAAGTTTCCCTTTTCCTTACCCAGATTAGTTAAACATATATTTACTTTTTTATTAATAATGTATTCATGGTTACTTTTTAGGTCAGAGTCTTTTGAACAAATTATTATTTTTTCTAAAGTATTAGCTTTTATAAATACTGAGAGCCCAGAGATACTATGGGGTCACATTCTAAGTAATCGTCAAATAACATCTCTTATAGTAGGCATTTTTCTATCTTTTATACCTTTTAGTCCTGTTAAGAATAAGTTTAAATACATAATTGCATTTATTCTTTTTGTTACATCATGTTGCAGTATGATGAACTCAAATTTTAGTCCCTTTTTATATTTTAGGTTTTAGAAGTTTTATGAAAGTTATTTTTCCGATTATATTTTTTAGCTTTATACTCTTGCCACATGTTCATCAAAAGATCTTAAAACTTAAACCCTATGGCCTTGGAGGGTATGAAGAAAAGGTAAAAAAACCAAAGATTAGCTTTAAAGATTTCATTGAAGGTAATTATCAAGAACAAGTATCAAAATATATTTATCAAAAACTTGGGCTACGATCCTATTTTATAAGAACCGATAATCAATTATCTGTTTTTGGTTTTGGTCAAATTTCTCCTAAAACAAGTTCACAAGTCATAATAGGCAAAGATAAAACTCTTTTTGAAGCTCCATATATATTCTCGAATAATCATAAGTATGAATATGATATTAATAGGATTGCGCATATTGCAGAACAAACAAAACAGTTACAAAGTTATCTTGAAAAACATAATAAACATTTTTTACTTTTAATAAGTCCTAATAAAGTAGACTTTCATGATAAAGAGTTACCTAAACGGTATTTAATTAAAGATAAAAAATTAGAAGACACTCTATCAATTTATAAAAAAACTTTTTCAACAAAAAATATAAACTTTCTTGATGCTAAAGACTTTTTTATTGAAAAACGAAATGAAATAGGTACTCCAATATTTTCTAATACTGGAACTCATTGGTCTTTTTACCCTGCTTGTCTTTTTTTAAATAAAGCTATTGAAAACATAGAGAACATGAGCAAAGAAGATTTAGTAGATTTAGACTGTGGCAAACCAACGGTAGAATCAGCTCCTAAAGGAACTGATAAAGATTTACTTTACCTACTTAATGTTTGGACGCCAAAACGATTTTATAAAAAGAACTATTACAGCACTATAAAATCTACTAAAAAACCAAATTACTACAAGCCAAGAGTCTTAATTATTGGAGATAGCTTTACTTGGCAAACTTTACATATAACAAACAAGCACAATGTTTTTTCTCAAAGAGATTTCTTTTACTACTTTGATGTAAACCACAAAAAAAGAGGAGTTTTCAAGCAAGGTAAAATTAATCGCAATAATATAGATCTAATATCACTTATTAATAAGAAAGATTTAGTTTTACTGGAAATAAATGAAGGGAATTTAAAAACAGGTGCTTTTGGATTTTTAGATGAGATAATCAAACAGATTAACTCTGCAAGATAGAATATTTTAAATTACTTCTAAAGCGCCTCTTTTCCACTCATAAGCTAAGCCAAGACAAAGAATAAGTATAAAAGGCATAGCTACCCAAAATCCATACCAACCAAGTTCTTTAACTTGTAGAGCCCAAGGGTATAAAAATACAACTTCGATATCGAAAACAATAAATGTCATTGCAACTAGATAGAATCTAACACTATGCCTTGCCCCTGCATCTCCAGTAGCGATTGTTCCACATTCAAAAGGATCCTCTTTTACCGCAGAGTGCTTCCTAGGTCCTAGAAAAATACTTAATAAAAGCATTGTAATAGCAAAGCCTGAAGCTAAGAAGATTAAAACTAGTATTGGAAAATATGTATCTACCATTTTGTCTTTCTATACCTGATATCTGTTTTATTGTAGCTCTGTAAACCTACCTGGATCTAAAAGCTTATGATTCTGTAACAATTTTTTTTGTAAAGTGGAAATTAATTCTGCTAGACCAATTCTCTTCTCAGCAGAGACTCCTAAAGCTTCAGAATTATTAATTAATGACCTAGTTTCAATATCTGATAATAAGTCAATTTTATTATAGACTAAAATACTTGGTTTATCGGAGAGATCTAAATCTGCCAATGTCTTCTCTACGATCTCTTCTTTTCTTTTAAAATCTTTTTCAGAAACATCAACTAAATGAACTAGTAAGTCAGCTTCTCTTACTTCTTCTAGCGTTGCTTTAAAAGCAGCGAGTAGTTCTTTAGGTAAGTCTCTTATAAACCCAACTGTATCTACAAACACTACTTCTTTATCATCAGGGAATCTCATTCTTCTTGAAGATGGATCTACAGTAGCAAATAATTTAGCTTCTGCTAGCACTTCACCTTTTGTAATCATATTTAATAAAGTAGATTTTCCAGCATTAGTGTAACCAACAATTGAGATAACAGGCACACCTCTACTTTGTCTTCTCTCTCTTCTAATACTTCTTTGCATTGAAATTTTTTCAATTTTTTTCTCTAAATCTTTTATTCTATCTCTTGCTCTTCTTCTACCTACTTCTAATTTAGTTTCCCCTGGTCCTCTACCTCCTATGCCACCAGTCAATCTGCTTAAGCCAGATTCTTTCTCTGAAAGACGTGGTAGTGAATATTTAAGCTGTGCTAGCTCTACTTGTAACTTTCCTTCTTTACTCTTAGCTCTTTGAGCAAATATATCTAGAATCAACATACTTCTGTCTATAATTCTAAGCTCAGTCATCTCGGTAATTCTTCTTAACTGTGACGGTGTTAATTCATGGTCAAAAATTAGTAAATCTGCTCCTAAATCAAGGCAATTAAGGACCAAGTCTTCTAACTTACCAGCACCAAGAATAGATTTATTATCGATTTTCCTTCTTTGCATGACTTCATTTAAGACTTGCAAACCAGCAGTTCTTGATAACTCACTAAGCTCAGCCATAGAGATTTTAGCTAACTCCAGTGCTGAATTATAAACACCAACTAAGACAGCACTATCTTTTTTAATATCGTATGATTTAGGAGTTTTTTCTTTAAAGTATTGCTCTACTTCTTCTATATAAAGATTAAAATCAAGGTCCTCTAAAGAGTCTAATTCTTTGATTTCATCAGTATCAAGGCTTGCTAATCTAATTTTATCTATCTTTTCATCTTTAACAGAAATTACACTTAGACAATCTAGTCTTAGTTTCTCTAAATCTGTAATTAAATCTCTTGGTACTTCTTTTAAAGCTGTTTTTAATCCGAAAACTACTAGTCTTAATCTTCTAAGTCTCCATTGCCCTAATCTAAATCTTCCTAAATCTGGTAGATACACTCTTTTTTTAGTCCCTAAAGCTAAATGCTGAATCTTGCCTTCCCTATTTATTAAAAAGGCAATTTGTAATCCTGTTTGAGATACAAATTTAGCAGCTGCTCTAGCAGTAGCTAGGTCCATAATCTTACTAGAGTCAATTCTTCGATTGGAAAGTTTTTGTAAGTAAGTTCTGTGTTTTGATTGGAGAAATTTTAAGTCTCCAAAAATTTTAGACATTAAAGAATTATCATAATTAGGAAACAAACAAATAATGAGAGGCTAAACGAGACCCCTATTAAGAGTCCAAAAGATATTGATACTGAAATAAGTTCTTTCATTTTTGTTTATAGCTATTATTAACTGTTATTACTTGCAGTTTAATATAATATTTTTTGCAATATTACCATTACTACCCCAATGAAGAAGAGAGCTTGTGCAAAAGACGTTACTTCTCTCGCAAATTCCGCCAACAGCAGTATTTGTAATATCAAAAACTCTGTAACTAGATTCCTCAGCTTTTAAACTATCTGTTACATAAGCAGAGCATTCATCGTTATTGTCTATAAAAAAGCAATCTGAACGAGCCTTTAATTTCATAGAGCTATATTTGCCCCAAATTGGAACTTCTTCTAGCTCTATATCTATATCAACAAAGCCGCACATTTTATGTTTTTGATTATTCATTATTAGATTTTTGCATGCATATGCAATAGAATCCCCTTCAAAATAAGCAAATGTGCCTGAGTCTATTTTTTTTTGTAAATCCCTTATCAGGCTTTTATTTTTTAAAACTTCATCTAAATATATGTCGATATATGTATTGGGGAAATATATAAAATCTATGTTATCCGGAAGCTTATCATCAGCAAGTGGAGAAAATGGGACTATACTAGCACCATTCATATAAAGAGAGTTGATATTATCCTGAACAGATAAATTAAAAGCAGTGTCATCAGCAAAGGCAACTCTAAATTTAGAGTCGAGCTTTATTCTTTTATTTACTTCAATTTCTCTAGACTGCTCATATATAGATCTAAAATCTTTAAAGTTTATATATTTATTAACTAAAGTTTTAAGTCTAAGTAACTGATTTCTAGTAAGTAGGCTTGGATTCCTGTTCATTGTTAAAGAAGATTTGCCTACAAAATCATCATTTGTAAAGTCGGGAATAGTGCCAATGAGTTTAAATTTTTCATGCTCTGGATATTGAAAATCATCATTTATAAAATTAGCTATTAAGCCTACTTGATCGTAGCTATTTACAGCTTCAATTTTAGAGAAAACATCGTTTAAATTATCTTTACGCGAGTCAAAAACTAAAAATAAAACAGTATCTAAATCTTTTGCTAGAGAGCCAAGATGATTAATGTCTTCACATAACAAGCAATGAACATCACAATTATTAAGAGAAGATTTATAACTATTGATAATTTGTTGATTTGATAAAAGCTTAGGAGAAAGGTTTTGAGAGATTTTTCCAGTAATCCTTCTATAGTGCGTTGCTTTTATAAGAGAGTCACCAACTATATCAACTTTAATAGAGATTCCAGTTTCTCTTAATGCTACTACAATGCCTTTAAAAATAGTTGATAATCCTACTCCACTTTGAGTAGAAGTGACAACTAGTCTTTTAGGTATTTTCATTCTATTTTTTAAGTAACACTTCTTTTAGATGCTTTTCTTTTTGCAGGACTTCTCTTTGCAATAGTCTTAAGCACAACCATTCGATTAGTGTTCGTTCCCTTTTTATTATTATCAACTTTAAAACAGTTTGATAATTTTGTGAAATTTTGTTGATTAATTAAGATTTCCTCAATTTTAAATTTCTTAGAAGGATCTGATATCTTTTCTGCTTCTTTGGCTACTATTTCATCAAGAAAAATCTTGCCTGAACTATTCTCGACTTCACCTACCTCTATAACAGCATATGAGTTAGGTTTCAGCACTCTTAGCAACTCTTTTAAAAAGTCTGAAACAAACTTAGACCACTCATCTACTGACCTGCACATTATTAGGTTCTCTTGAAACTTTTTAGGATTAACTCCTGCAAACCACATTTCAAGCCAGTTATCACCTATGTAATCAACTTTATCTAGAAAAGGAGGTGAGGTTACAACTAAATCTACAGAATTAGCTGCTATGAATTTCATAGATCTTGAATCCGAAACTTGAATGTTATTAGCACTAGCAACTGAGAAAAATTCTGAATTAAAACCATCTCTTAATGCTTGGGCTGATTTTCTAATTATTCTTGGGGCCACTGCTCTATATTCTGGAACTTGTCTTCTAGACTTATTGATTAAATCTTGCCTAGCAGGTGGAATTGAAATCTGAGGGAAAGAGTAAACTGAGAAGAATCCAGGTGAATGACCATGCAATCTAGATATGGCAATTAACTCAATAAAGTTAGTAACCCTATCTCTATTCTTTTTAACGTAATTCTTAAGGTTTAAAAGCTCTCTATAAGTCTCACTATGATAAAATGGTGATAATTCTTTAGTATAGCCACTCATATCTACTGGCTTTCTGAAATTTATTAGATTTAACCTAAGCACAACCTCATCAAGACCAACTGGAGCAGTCTTAGCTTGAGTAAGTGTTACAGCTAGAGGATTAATATCGCATGCAAAAGCCACCCTACCTGATAGATTTGCTTGAAGAGCAGTGGTTCCTCTACCAGAAAAAGGATCCAGTACAATGTCTCCTTTTTGAGAATACTTTGAAATAAAATAGTTAGGAAGTTCAGGCTTGAAACTAGCTCTATAGCTAACAACATAATGCATAGAATGCATTTGTCTTTGTTGCGAAGTCCATAACTCGCCAATAGTTTTTCTATAATCTATTTGCTTATCGCAATCTTGAACTAATTTTAATTTTCTTTTCATTTCTGTCTAATATCTCTGAAAAAATTATGTCTAAGATTGTTAACACCCAATGTGGCTTCTCGCACCAAATTTATTCTAATTAAGGTTAAAAGAAGTTAGATAGAAGCTATAAGGTACTTTATTTAGTTATGAGGATATTTTAAGTAAGTGAAACCTAGAGTTTAAAAAAACTTTGAAGAATTTACAGCTAAAGTATTGCTACTTAGGTAACAGATGAACTTCAGTATATTGATCTAAAGGAAAGCTACTTAACAGATCCTTGATTCCACTTTCAGTAACTTTTAAATACTTCTCTTGAGTCTCTTCTAATGAGAAATATTTTTCATTAAAAATTAGATCATTACCAACTGACATCAATCGTCTCATATTGCTCTCACCTTGAAGTACGAGCCTGGTTCTGATTTTATTTAAAGACCTTTGTAAGTCTTCTTTTTTGAAATCTAGGGCATTAGAAAATATTTCTTTAATACTCTTAGACACTTTAGAGATATTTTTTGGGTCACAGGAAATATAAGCATAGATAAGGCCGACTTTATCCATATTATCTGCTCCTATACTAGCAGAGTCTGCTAAACCCTTATCAACCAGCTCCCAATAAAGCTTAGAGCCTGTGGAATCTCCAAGAATATTACACAATATATCAGCCTCATAGCGGCTTGCTTGTTGCGCAGAAGGTCCCTGTAGCACATAACAAAGATGCGCTTGGTTAATAGCTGATTTTTCTAAGGTTTTAAAATTATGCTGCGGGCTAAAGTCTTGATAATCTCTTTTTGTATTAGAGCTTTCCCAAGATTCACAGTATTTACTTACTAAATCTTTTATTTCGCCCCATTCAAAATTACCGCTACAGCAAAAAACTATATTATCCGCAGCGTAGCGCTCATCAAAATATTTTTTCATCTGCGTAGATGATAAATCAGTTATGCTTTTTGTAGTTCCAAGAACAGAATTTCCAGCTTTATGTTTTCCAAAAAATTCTCTAAGTGAGTTTTCAAATAATAAATAATTTGGTTTATCTTTATAAAGTGCAATTTCTTCAAGGATAACATTTTTTTCCATGTCAAAATCAGATTGCCTAAGCGCTGGGCGAAGCATATCTGAGAGTAACTCTACAGCATCTTTTAAATACTCAGGTAATATTGCCATGTAATAAACAGTGGCTTCTTCAGAGGTATAAGCATTCGCCTGGGCTCCAATTTCTCCCATTTGATAGGTTATATCTAAGGCACTTCTAGTTTCAGTGCCCTTAAAAAGCATATGCTCTAAGAAATGACTTACTCCAGAAACTTCATCTGACTCATCCCTTGCACCAGTTTTAACAAAAAAGCCTATAGCAACACTTGAAACATCCTTATTTTGCTCTCCAACAATAGTTAAGCCGTTAGATAATTTTTCTTTATAAAATTTCATATGAAATACTTTTCTTTCCTAATGATAGTACCGTAAGTGGATTTAGACGAAACTCTTTTGAATACCTTATAATATCTTCAGATTTAACAGAATCGATGCCAGTCTTTAATTCTTCTAAACTCCTAACTCTTTCAAGATTCCAGGTATCATTAATAATAGAAGAAACCCTTGAGCTATTTAAATCTGACCTCATAATCAATTTAGATTTCAAGTCTGCCTTAGCGCGTTTAAGTTCGTCTTCAGTTGCCCCCTGCTCTAAGCTACTAAGCTGTTCTAACATTACATCGAATGTTTCTTGCGCATTTTCTGGAGTAGTTCCCGCACTTGCAAACACTGCTCCGTATAGTCTATTTGAACTATGAGATGATGAAACGTTATAAACTAAACCTCTTTTCTCTCTTACTTCTACAAACAGCCTACCTGCCATTCCTCCTGATAAAACGCTATTAGCAACTTTTGCAACGTATAAATCATCATGTGAATTTGTAAGTGAAGGATAAGCAATTGCTATTTGGACTTGAGAAGTATCTCTTTCAATATGTCTAATAAAAGATTTTTCTCTAACTTTGCCAGTCTCTAATTTGCCAGACTCACCTTTCCAGTCTGAGAATTCCTTTTCTATTACTGTAATTATTTCTTCCCAATTAAAATTTCCACTTATTGCTAGAATAGAATTAGAGGGTTTAAATCTTTCATTATATAAATTTTTAATATCATCTATGCTTGTATTCTTAATGCCCTCGGCATTCCCTATTTGAGACGAATTGTGAGGACTAGGGTAGAATTCTTTTACTAGTTCCTGCATTACAAAAGACGAAGGCTCATCTTCTATTGACTTTAAATCTTGAAAAGCAATTGATTTTACATTTTCAAGCTCAGATTCAGGCAAGCTAGGCTCAAGTATATTAGTTCTTAAAATACTAAGTGCTTTACTAAAATTCTCTGGTAACATTGCCATAGAAAAAGTGCTTACTTCTATACCTGAACTAAAACCTTTTCTAACTCCAATATCTTCATACTGAGTAGAGAGCTCAACATTATTCCAACTACCTGCTCCCTTAAAAAACATATCTATAAGTAGATTAGCGCTACCTTTTTTATCTTGCTTCTCATAGGCAGCACCAATAGGAACCAATAAGGACAAAGCAATAGAGCTAGAATGAGATTTTTTTTCGGCTATGACTTTTAAGCCATTAGCGCAAGTATGGCTAAAATGTGGTTGATTAGTCTTCATAATTAATTAATTATATAGCTCATGAAGATTACTTTGAATACTAATTATTGTGAATATTAGTCTTGAATATCAACTGTCATAAATGCGGGGCTTCTATTGAGCTAGGCTCAGTAGTACCAAGAGAAGAAGAGTGTCCCGATTGCAGGAGTGATGTAAAGGTTTGTCTAAATTGCATTCATTATGACCCATCTTCATATAATGAATGTAGAGAATCAAATGCTGAGAGAATAGTTGAAAAAGATAGAAGAAACTTTTGCGACTACTTTAAAGCGGGAGATGGAGGCAAACAGGGCTCTAAGGTGGCTCAGTCTAAAGATGATTTACTTAAGGACTTAGATAGCTTATTTAAAAAATAGGTAAACGTGAGTCAGTATTATAAAAAATGAGAAAATTTGTTTTATGTCCTACTTTTTAATCTTCTCAAATTGAAAAAACATCATTTTAATTGCACCTGGGAACCTGAGTTTCGCATAAGCAAAAATGTAGTTGTACGAAATCATTAAAAAAATT
>CAYOZL010000031.1:0-25588 GCA_964408435.1 uncultured Bdellovibrionales bacterium
TTAAATATATTAAAAAAACAAACATTCCAGAATTTAAAAAATGAGGATGCGCATCCCCTAAAAGAAAAGACCAAGAAGGAAACTCATGAATAACTCCTTTTATAACACGAGTTGGATACCACCAAGATTGACCATTTGTAAAAAAATAATAAAGACCTGCAGGATTAGAAATAAAAATGATTGAACTAGCAAGGACAGTAGATTTAGTCTTAGATAAATTAAGCATCTCTTTTAAACAAAGATACAAGCTAAGGATTAATGTGCACGGGGCAAAAGAAACTAAGACATGATAAACTTGCCAATTTTTTAAGCTTAATAAAACAGAAAGCGTATGGCAGAAACGATACCAGTAAGCGTAATAATTTAAACCAACTCCAGACATCCAAGGCTCTTGAATTAATATTGGTTCTTTTATGCCTGAACCTATTAAAGCCAAATCTCTCATTCTTTCACCTAAAGAATAAAAATCTGCCCAAGAAATGCTTAACTGATAAAGAAAAGCATATAAAATACAGAAGAAAAAAACTTCGTATTGCTTCTCAAAAAAAAGTTTCAAACTCACTGTTTTCAAACTTTTATTACATAGATAAATGTATAAAATTGAATTAAAAGAAAAAAAACAAAGATAGGCCAGAAATGGATTATTAAATAAAAGACCAAAGTTGTAATAAAAAACGGGTAAGAGTAATAAGTTAATTAAAGTAAATACAAAACCATTAAGACCAAAAATTGCTCCTATAGAACTTATAAATAGTATTAATAAAATTAATGACATAAAATTAAAGAGAAAATCTTGCAGTGCTGGCACTACAAATATAAGTAAATAGCGTTTGGAAAAAGTATAATATCAAACTTACTTTTGCAAAACGCTAACCATATTAGCTAAAAAGTGCTAGTAAGTAGCATTAAAGAAAGCATGACAAATGACAGATTTAAATAAAATCCAAAAATACTTATTATCAGTTTTTATTCTAGTAGGCTTAATACTTAGATGGCTATACCTTGATTCTCGCCCTTTGCATCATGATGAGTCCTTGCATCTAATGTATAGCTACTACCCAATCGATAACCCAAGTACTGGGTATTACAAATACGACCCAATGCTACATGGACCAATGCTCTACACACTAGAGTCTTATATTTTTAGACTATTTGGAACCAGCACTTTCTCTTCTAGATTTTTACCTGCCCTAATTGGAAGTTTCTTTTTATTTATACCAATTTTATTTAGAAAATTTTTTATTCAAATAGGTGGTAAGTGGTCATTAGTTTTATCTACGGCCTTTATTGCACTTAGTCCTAGCTTAATTTACTGGTCAAGATTTAATATACACGACCCATATTTTATTCTTGGGATTATAATTTGTTTTTTAAGCATATTAAGTAAAGATAAAAAAGCTACTATAATATCTATTGGTATGCTTTTTCAATTTTGCACTAAAGAGAATTCATACGTTTCAATCGCTATAGTTTCAGGCTATCTCATTTTTGAGCACTTATACTTAATCTTCTTTAAAGAGGATAATAATAGCTATACTAGTTTGCTTAGTAGAGCATTAGCTTATTGCAAAAATAATAAGCAAGATTTCTTCATAGCTATTATTATCTTTGCTTTTGTTTTTTCTTATCTTTTTACTTCTAGTTTTAGAAATTTAGGAGCGATAGATAAAGGTTATTTTGAATTTTACTTTGGATCAATCTTAGATGCTGTCTACAGAAAAAGTCTTGGCTATTGGCTAAATCAAAATTCTATTGAAAGAATTAAAGGCCCCTTCTTATTCCATTTTTATCTATATTTACTTTATGAACCTGCCTTTATCTTTTTGTATCTAGCGAGCATATTTTTATTTATTAAATCAGCCAGTGAAAAACTACTTAAAGTATTTCTATTCTCATTTATTACATATCTTGCAATTACAATTTATCTATTAAATACAAACATAGAAAAAAGCTCTATTGGTCAGTTTTTTAAACTAAAAGACCACTTTGATTTATTTGCCTTATACTTCTTTTTTACTCACTCACTATTATTAACAATTCACCACTTACAAAAAAAGCAATACAACATAGCCTTTTTTGCATACCTTTTTACTTCCACTTTATTTACATATAGCTATTTAGGCGAAAAAGTCCCTTGGTTATCACAATACCCTATTGCCTTATCAGTGCCATATTTTGCTTTTGTTATTAAAGAGCTTTACGAAAAAGCCAAGGTAATAGATATAAATAAGCTTTTTAGCTATTTAGGAATAAGTTTAATTACTCTAGCACTTATTTCATACCTAACATCAAGTCAAAAAGACGGGTTTGAAAAAGTTAGTATTTTATTTGGAGTTTTATTCTTAATTTTATCATTTTTAAAAAATGAAATAAAAATAAATCTAGCTACATTTACTCTAGTATTAATAGTAGCAACAACTCTAAACTCTGCGATACTTACAAATTTCACACATGCAGGAAAAGCTAACGAACTAATGAGTCAAGTTCACACTACTTATGAGTTTGATAAAACAATTAAAAGAATTAAAAGCGAACATGAATCAAATAAAATTGGTCGAAAATACACTGTCTATACCACAGGAGACCCTGTTTGGCCTACCACTGCATACCTAAGAGGAATGAAGGGTTATAAATATCAAGCAAATAATAGCGACATAAAAAAGATGTGCTACGTTTTTGACTCTTTTGATAATGGTAAGATTGAAAAGCCTGAAGGCTTTTTAGAGAAAAAAATTCCTATTAGAGGTTGGTGGGTTCCAGATTATAAACAAGTTACGATTAAAAAATATTTAAATTATTTACTAACTCATAAAAATTGGAATAGCAGTGGATATTCTTATGCAAAAATGTTTGTTAATCAAAACCCAAACTGTGGATATTAAGAGTAGAAATTAATTAGGGTAACAATTATCACAGGTTACTTTTGCTCTCATCCTACCTTCTATATATATAACTAAATTGGGCTCGGCTCTATACTCAACTTGTTCATAAGCTTTCAGCACACTTGGACCAGCTAGCGCAAAACTTTTTTCATACCCAGGGATAAAAAGCTCTGCTTTAACCCCTCTTGCTTCATTGGCTCCGAAGTTTCTTATTCCAACAACTACTTCTACTAGCTGTGTTTTATCAGTTCTAACAAATACCCCCTTAGGGCTTCTAGCGACCTTAACACCTGTTAATTTAACTCTTTCCTTCTCTTCATAAAGAGGTTTTTCTCTGTCTTTATTTGTTTTTGAATTCTCTTTTGTAAAAGATCCTAAAGATTCAGAAGAAATAAATTCTTGCTCACTCTCTTTTTTTACCTCTTCATTTATCTCTACTTCTATACTTGAATTATCCTCAACTTGAGTTTCAAGCCCTAAAGCTAAATCAGCTTGTTCTTCAATTTGCTTTATTAAATCTTTTTTTGGTTCATTTAAAACGCCACTCACAATAGGTTTTTCAATCTTAAGACTAGAGAGACTTTGCTTTATTAAACTTTCATCCAAACCTTTTTCAACAAGCAAGTTAAATATCTCTTTTTTACCTGTTGCATAATTTGAAGGATATTTTTCTTCTAAATCCTGAGTATACAGGCTTGCACCTGAATCAAGTAAAACTTTTGTTAATTCTAAATTATCACTTTCAATTGCATTAATTAATGCTGTTTTCCCGCTCTTATCTCGGTCTTCAAGATTAATACCCCAGTTAATATAGGATTTTACTAATTCTGAATTATCATTCTTAATATAATCAGAGAAGCTGTCTGCATCTAAAACATAATTAACTCCTAAAATCGTTTTCAATGAAGATAAGTCAACATTAAAAGTTCTTTCAGACCTTATAATAAAATTACTGATTTTAAAGTTAAGCTTATTATCATTTCTAATAAAAAATATTGCGATAGCTAGAAAAATTAAGACATGTTTTAATTTTATTTTACTAGTTTTTTTACTTTTTTTTTCTGGCTTAGATTTTAGTGAGCTTTCTAAATGACTACTTAAATCACCATCTAGAACATTTTCTTGTTCCATATTTAAATCTAGTGAAGGATTAAGAACACCTTCAATTTTTTTATTTACATCATAATCTTCTTGATTATTCATCTGACATCAATTTATTAAGCTCTTCTAACTTCTTTTCAAGCTCTTCTTTTTCACTAACTACTACTTCTTTTTTCTCAGCAGTCCCCGCACTAATTTTCTTCCACTGCTTAGACATAGATTCAATCTTAGCTTGCTGAGCTTCGTCTAAATAATTATTAATTTCTAATGTAGCATTAGCGTCTTCTAATTTCTCTTCATTAAAATTAATATTATTCTTCAACGCAGATTTAACAACCACTAAAAGTTCACTCTTATTTATATCAACCTGCTCTCTAACATCTTTAATATCAGACTTACTGATACTAATTTTACCTTCTCTAATCTTATCTTTTAAAGAGCTAAATTCACTTTCAGCTTTTTTGTATTTTTCATACGATTCTTTAACTCTTTCATTCTTACTGGTTAGCTTCTTAACTACTGCTAAGTCAGTATTTTCATTAATATCAGTATAAATATCATTTAATAAATTCTGTTTAACTTTTTGTTTTTTGTTAAACTCTCTTATTTTATTTCTAGACTCTGCAATTTGCTTTCTTCTTACTTCTGCTTCCTTTTTTTGTTCTACTAAACTTTTCTCATTTTTAATACTATAAGCATTTATCTTACCATTTAATGAAGCAATTTCTTTTTTAACTTCGAGTCTTTGATTATATATAGTTCTTAAATTATTATCTTTTCTACTCTTCTTATTGTATTGATACTCATTCTTTGTTGCCTGCCTAGCTTTAGCAATATCATTAAGATAATTTGATTTGGGTTTCACCTTAGACTTAGTATTTACAGGCTCCTGATTAGATTGTTCACTATTATAATAAACAGAAGGATCTACATAAACGTTACTAGAACTTTCAGAGTAAAATACATTGGCAAGATCTTGAAAGCTATTATCTTTAAAATAGCCTACTTCTTTTTCAGGAACATAAGTTTTTCCTAAGCTATTATTTGCAGGACGTCTAGAAGATAATTTTCTAGTATTGCTTTTCCTATTACTATTCCGACTAAAACTTGGCACTCCAGAAATATATTCTTCTCTTAAATCACGAATACTAATTTCTTTTCTTATTTGTTCTTGAGAATTTTTATTACTACTTTCTTTTTGACTAAAATAAGGCAAATCTATTGAAGAAAAATCCAGTCCAAAAGAGTCATCAGATAAATCTAGCTTCGATATTAAAAACAACAATAACAATAAAGAAAATACGATTGCTAGAAAAACTATTAGTTTCTTATTACTTTTAGCTTTATCAAAATTTTCAACTTTTCTAATTTTTGCTGCTAAACCTTTAAGGTCATCAGTGTCAGGTCTGCTGTTTTTTCTCTCCTGCCACATTTCCTCATGCTTTTTAATCTCATCTACTGTAGGCAATGCATCAAAGATTACTGAATTACATGCACTAGTAAAACTATCTTTTCTTGCTTCTCCTTCAAATAAACAAACTTGAGGATTATCATCTTTAGAATCAAACTCTGTTTCATATATATTAGTATCGAATACGCTTTCGCCATCATCTTCTAACTCATGAGCTCCCGAATCCATCACTTCAGATTTAGTGTATATCTTTTTTCTTATGTAGCGAATTACTTCTCTTGCATTCTGAGGCCTCTTTTCAGCTTCTTTCTCTAAAAGCCTCATTATAAGCTTATCCATCCAAAGTGGAGTTGTAGGATTTAATTCACTTGGAATTTTTGGAACCTCGTGGACATGTTTCCAGACTATTGCCATTGGATCTTCAGCATCAAAAGGAAAATCACCTGTAGCTATGCCGTATAAGATAACTCCAAGACTATAAAAATCTGAAGCTGGGCTAATCTCATGACCTAAGAAAACTTCTGGAGGTATATAATCTAATGAACCCATAATCTCTCTATGAGTTGTGTTTCCACTACTTACGGGTCTTGCGACACCAAAGTCAGTAATTTTAACAGTACCATCAGTTGAAATTAAAATATTACCAGGTTTTAAATCTCTATGAACAATATTTTGTCCATGAATAGCTTCTAGACCTTTACATATCTGAACAGCAATTTTTCCTAAAAGCTTATAATCTTGATTTAAAGATTCAACATACTGGTCCAAAAGCAAGCCTTCAATATGCTCCATTGTATAGAAAAACATTCCATCATGGACTCCGGCATCATATGTTCTAACAACATTTGGATGATTAACAGAGTGCATCATATTAACTTCTCTTAAAAATCTTCTTGTTAACTCTGAATCTCTTGAGAATTCTCTATGTAGAATTTTAATTGCTAAGACTTTTTCCTCTAAAAGCTTATCATGAGCTTTGTAAACTGAACCCATTCCACCACTACCGATGAACTCATCGAGTACATATCGATCCGCTAGGACATATCCTAGTGGTAATATTTGCTCATCAACTGGTTCGTTATTCTCTATCATCTATAATTCTCGCATCCTGGTATTGATATCGACAACTAAGACAAATTACTTAATTTATATATTGGGGCTAGTTCAAGAGTGTTTTATTTAGTATTTACAGCGTGTTATAGATTTTGCTGTTTTTGAAATTAAAAACTTCTTTTAGGCATTTATGCTTTAAACTCTCCGTCTTGCTGGTGAAATTACCCTTTAACTTATATCTGCTAAATTCTAAGTCTGATAAAATTGAGTATTTAATTCCATATTTTTTAATCAAAGCACAAGCTAAGTTTGAATCTTTAGTTTTATATATTGTTTTTATGTCATTTTCTCTTTGATTAATTTCTTTACGTCTAACTCCACGCTGACTTACATGATGCGACCAACCAAGCACGGTTTGTAAACCAGTGTTTGCACTAATTCTTGAATAACTTTGATATGAAGGGCCATGCGCTTCTAAAACTACATCATTGTATTTTGCATTTTTCCTTAACCAGCTAATAAGCTGGTAATCTTTTTTATTTTCTAAATAAGCTAATCCGTTAATACCCTTTATTGCATTAGGGCTATTCCAATGAAAACCATTTGCAAAAATTAAATAAACAATAGCAATACTTGCAATTAAACTAGCTGATGGAAAAAGAAATAAATTTTTAAAACTTTTTGATTGATTATAAAAATATGACAAAGAAAAAATAGACAGGCTAGTCCATAAAAAATAATGAAATTTAAAGACTGAATTCATTCTATCAATTAAAACAAAGAAATCTGTTAAAATAAAAAAAGTAAAAGAAAAATACCCTAAAATTAAGATTCTCTTATCTGTAGTCTTAGATAAAAAAATCATGGCGATTGAAATTAATGAAACTACTAAAACAGATCTAGTATCCTTATAAAAAACAGCTAAAAGCAATAAAAGATAGACTAAGACTATGGATTTGCTTCTTAGAATTTCAAAATTCCAAGTAATAATCTTAGTAATAATTTTATAGATACTGTAAATCAATAAAGGCAAAAACCATATTCCTAGAGTTTTAAAAATAGAAATATAGCTAAGCATCTCATCATTTCTAACTACTAAGATATTAGCTGAGCTATCTGATTTAATTTGCAAATAAAAAGGAAGCACAGAGAGAACAAAAAGCATAAAAAAAGTAGCGCTATCTTTCAGAGACTTTGACACCTGAATAGGAAATTTCCAATTATAAAAAAGAAAGCAAAAAACAAAATACAAAGAACATGAAATCGCATCCCAAGAATTTACTATTAAAATAAAGCCTAAGAGTATTGATATTATAAACTTAACCCGAAAGTATGAGCTAAAATCCATAAGCGTGAAAAGTATAAACAGACAAACAAAAGGCAAACACATTACGTGAGGATGAAGATCTGCAAAAACAAAGCTCCAAAATGGATACTCTGTAAAAGCTGAGGCAGTATAAACCCTAGTGCTTGCCCAAAAAGTATGTGAGTCTATAGTTCTTTCAGAGACTAAAGATACAAGCATTGCTAGATTAGAACAAAAACAAATAAGAAATGAAAAAATTATTGAATATTTCTTATCTACTGCTAAGGCTTTAAAGATTAGAAATAAGCCTGAAAAATAAAGAGCTGGGATAATAGAAACTAGCAAATTATAACCAATTTCAGGGCTAACTCTTGCAAGCTTTAAAATATTAGCAAAAACAAAAAAGCCTCCATAATAGTACTTCATCTGATGTCCAGATGCCCAAGGCTCCATTACAGGAAATTTTTCTAAATTGTAAAAATAATTTAGAAAGGTAAAATCCATAGGTTTTTCACCCCAATAAATTTCTGGGTGCTGGTACCTAAAACTTAAAAAAATTGCAAAAACTAGTAAATAAAAAATATGAGGTAACAATTCTTCGTTAACCAAAGCTTTAAAGAATTTTATAGTAGAAAAACTTCTATCAACTAATTTATTTAATATTAACCCAGCTACTAAAACGAGTCCTAAGAGTAAAAAAAGATTTATAGGTAATAAATAAAATTGATTACTAAGGGCTAAAGCCCAAGAGATAAAGCTAAATAAAAATAAACCAAAGAGTCTCGAGAAAAAATAATTATTTTCCTTCCTCCAAAAACTAAAAAAAGAAGTAAGAGGTAAAAGAGAAATTGCAATTAATTCAAAAACCAATAAAAACGATAAGACATTAATCATTCTATATACGCTTATTTACCTAAGTAATTACAGAATTAAAAATTTCCATACCATCAACTGAGCCCATAAAACTCTCTACTGCTCTTTCAGGATGACTAATAATACCTAAAACGTTTTCATGCCGATTTAATATTCCTGCAATAGCATTTGAACTAGCATTAAAAGGGTCTTCTGTATCAATGTCACCTTCCTCATCACAAAAACGAAAAGCAACATGACCCATTTCTTCTAAATCTTTTAGAGTTCTCTTATCTGCATAATATCTTCCGCTATAACAACTAACAGGCAATTTGATAACGGAGCCAGTCTCTATTCCTTTAGTCCAAATACTTTTATCGTTTTCGCACAACAAATAAGTATCCGTATTTAAAAATCTAGTATTAATATTTGTTAACAAAATACCAGGAAGTACTTCTAATTCACATAAAATCTGAAAACCATTCCCAATCCCAATAACTGGTCTTTTATCTCTAGCGTATTTAATAATTGCAGGACAAATAGGAGATGACTTAGCTAGTGCCCCAGGTCTTAAATAATCCCCAAAAGACGCACCACCAGGAATCACTAATAAATCCGGATCCCCTAAACTCTCTTCTTGATGCCAAACGGTATAAACTTCTTGTTTTAAAATATTAGAAAAAGCATAAACCGCATCCCTAGCTCCCCCAGAACCTGGAAACTCAACTACCGCTACTCTCACTTCTTCTTAACTTCCTTAGTCTCATGAATGATTTCAAAATCTTCAATCATAGAATTAGCTAAAAGCTTATGACACATATCCTTAACACGCTCTTTTTCTTTCTCCCGATCCCCAGTCTCAATAAAAAGCTCAATATACTTTCCAATCTTTGCCTTTTTCACTTCAGGGAATCCAAGATGATTTAATCTCTCTGCTACTGCTCTACCAGCGGGGTCTAATACTTCATCTTTAAGGCTTACTAGGATTTTAGCTTTCATAGGTATATCTATAACAATAAAGCTTGTTTAAAGCACTCTTTTTCCAGCACAGAGTTAACTGAGTATCGTTCCGTAAGGAATTTTGCTTGCAAAATAGATGAGAGACACAGAGGAATAAAATTTAATCTCAGTCTACACAATAATGAAGTAAAGGGTATTAGATTATTATCGCGGATTCTGGAGTAAATTTATAAAATAGAAAAACACTAAGTGTGTTTTCCTATTTTATAAATTTACGTAGGCCTCGGATAAATCGTTCTAGACGATTTAGAGAATGAGCGAAAATAATCTAATACCCTTTACGTCTCTACAGAGATGCAATTACAATAATTAATTATTTAAAAACTCGATTAAAAATATAATCAACATGCTCGACATGATGATCCATAGATAAGCAATGATCTAACTCATCCGTAGATAGCATATCTGTAATAACACTATCGCCTCTAACTCTTTGTTCAAAAGTTTTCTCAACTTTACCATTACCCGCCAACTCATTCCAAGTTTCCATAGCATGACTCTGCACCATCTTATAAGCATCTTCCCTGCTTATGCCCTTTTCAGCTAATGCAACTAACAAACTACCAGAATAAACCAAGCCACCTGTTGAGAATAAATTCTCTTTCATTCTTTCAGGATAAACAACTAGACCTTCTACAATTCTAATACATCTATGAATCATAAAATCTAAAGTAATTGTAGAATCAGGTGCTATTACTCTTTCAACACTTGAGTGAGAAATATCTCTTTCATGCCAAAGTGCAATATTTTCCACACTGCAATCTGCCCAAGATCGAAGTAGTCTTGCAAGCCCAGTAACATTTTCAGTTAAAATAGGATTTCTCTTATGAGGCATTGCACTTGAGCCTTTTTGGCCTTTGCTGAAAAATTCTTCCGCTTCCCTAACTTCTGTTCTTTGAAGATGTCTTACTTCAATAGCAATTCTTTCAATAGCTGCACCCATTAGTGCAAAAGAATTAAAAAGATTTGCATGCAAATCTCTTGGAATTACTTGAGTACTAACAGCACACGGCTCAAAGCCTAATTTATCACAAACATACTCTTCTACTTTTGGACTTAAGTGAGCAAAGGTTCCAACTGGACCTGAAACTGCTCCAACTGAAACTTCTTTTCTAGCTTGTGCAATTCTATCTCTTTGTCTTTTAACATCTGCATACCAACTAGCTGCTTTTAATCCGAAAGTAATTGGTTCGGCATGAATTCCGTGTGACCTACCAACACAAAGAGTGTTTTTATGTTCATATGCTCGTTTTTTAATTACTTCTAATAATGAATCAATACCTTGTAGAATAATGTCTGTAGCTTTTGTGAGCTGCACAGCAAATGAAGTATCTAATAAATCAGATGAAGTCATTCCAAAGTGCAAATACCTAGCATCCTCACCAACGTATTCTGCAACATTTGTTAAAAAAGCGATTACATCATGCTTTACTTCTTTTTCAATTTCTAAAACACGCTCTGTATCGAATTTACCTTTTTCTCTAACACTTTTAACAGCACTTTTAGGAACCACTCCTTGCTCTGCCATTCCTTCTAGAGCTAAAGTTTCAACTTCTAACCAAATCTCAAAACGAGATTTATCAGTCCAAATATCTGCTACTTCTTTTCTTGAATATCTACTAATCATCTTACTTCCTTAAAATAATTTAATGAGCTAAACAGCTCCGACTAAGCCTAAAAAGCCACTAGGGAATATACCGATAAAAACAACTAAAAATAATGCAACAGCCAAACCTGCTCTTGATAAGAATTCTGGACTTGCATAACTAACTTCCCTGTCTGATTCTTTGAAATACATAAATACTATTATTTTTAAATAGTAATATAGAGAAATCACAGAACTTAGTGCTCCGATAACCGCAAGAGAGGTATAGTTATGCTCTATTGCAGTTTTAAATAAAACTAGCTTTGCAATAAAGCCTGCTAATGGTGGTATTCCTGCTAAAGATAATAAAGCTATAAGCATGTAAAAAGACCAGACAGGTTTTGACCAACCAAGGCCTGCAAAGTTCTCTATTGAATCATCACCATCTTCAGTTACATATAGAACAATAGCAAAAGCAACTAGAGACATTGCGCAATAAGCTAGCATGTAAAAGGCAGTAACTTGTAAGCCCTCACTTCCACATAAAAATCCAATAGCTGCGTAACCTGCATGAGCTATGGAGGAAAATGCTAAGATTCTTTTCACACTAGTTTGATTCAAGGCTAATAAATTACCTATTACCATACTTAAAACAGATAAGGCCCAGACTAAATGATACCAAGTCTCTACTAAGTCAGACATTCCGATAATGATAAATCTTGCAAAACAAGCAACTGCTGCAACTTTAACTACCGTTGCCATAAAAGCTGTAACTGTAGTTGGAGCACCTTGATAAACATCTGCAGTCCAGAGATGAAAAGGCACTAGTGATAGCTTGAATCCAAAACCAAACAAGAGCATTAAAAAGCCAGCTATAAACATTGAGTTATTAGCAGGAATTTGGCCATTAACTAGATTAGTAATATCCAGCTGTCCAGTTGCCCCGTATATAAAAGCAATACCAAAAAGCAAAAACGCAGAGCTAAAAGCGCCTAGTATAAAATACTTAAGACCAGCTTCAGAGGAGAATCTTTTTTCCTTAGCAATTGCAGCTAACACGTAAACGCATACTGATAAAAGCTCAAAGCCTACAAATAATAACAATAGATTATTAGCATTAGACATAACTAAAGCTCCAATAACCGAATAAGTAATTAGCAAATGATAATCAAGGTTATTTCTAATACCTTGTTTTTTATCAAACCCTCTTGAAATCATAGTAACAATAAGAGCGCTAAGTAATATTAAAAAATTAATTACAAAACCAAAACTATCTATAAAAACTTGCTGTCCAAAAGCAAAATCAACAACTTTATATTGCCCACCAATTACAAAAACTAGCGCAAATAGATAAGCACAGGAGAACCAAATAACATTATCTAGCTTTCTCCAAAATAAATTCAGAAGCATTGCTGCCGAAGAAAGAGTTAGAATTATAATAATCGGGAATGTGAAAATAATATTAGTTGCAGACATTATTTTACCCTCACAATGTTAACTATATTCTTAGATACAACTTCTGTATCTCTTAGGATAATATTAGGAAAGAGCCCTACGATAAAGACTAAAGCAATTAGAGGAGCAAAGATTAGCTTCTCTCTTGGAAGTAAGTCTTTAAGCTCTCCGTTTTTAGAGGCATCAAAATCTCCAAACATCATTCTTCTGTATAAAGAAAGCATATACATAGCTCCAAGAATTACGCCACTTACCGCAAACGCAGTTAAGATTTTATAAGCCTTAAAGCTCCCTAGTAAAATCATAAACTCACCTACAAAACCATTAGTTAAAGGTAGGCCAATTGAACTAAGTGTAAAAATTAAAAATACTACTGCAAAAACAGGGACTTTTTTTGCAATTCCGCCGTAATCTGTAATTTCTCTAGTATGTGTTCTGTCGTATAGAACTCCAACAGCAAAGAACAATGCCGCAGTTGAAACACCGTGATTAATCATTTGTAGAATTGAACCTTGAACAGAAACAACATTTAGACATGCAAAACCCAAGACACAAAAGCCTAAATGGCTAACAGAAGAGTATGCTACAAGCTTTTTAATATCTGTTTGAACCCAGGCAACTAAAGCACCGAAGATTATTCCTATTACTCCTAGCAAAGCTAATATCGGAGAGAACTCCAATAAAGCATTTGGGAATACTGGAACGGCTAAACGAATTAAACCATACAAGCCTAACTTTAATAATACGCCTGCTAAAATCACAGAGCCACCTGTTGGTGCTTCTGTGTGAGCATCTGGTAACCAAGTATGTAGCGGGAAAACTGGTATCTTAATTGCAAAGGCTAATAGGAAAGCTAAAAACAAATACTTTTCTTCACTAGGACTTAAACTTAGTTTTAGAATATCACCTAGATAAAAACTCATAGCTCCAAACTGGGCTTTAAATTCAATTCCTAGATAAATAATAGCAACTAGCATCAACAAACTGCCAAGAGCAGTAAATAAAACAAACTTAATTGCAGCGTATAATCTTCTTTTTCCACCCCAAATACCAATTAATAAATACATTGGTATAAGCATTATTTCCCAAAAAATATAAAACAATACTAAATCCAGTGAACAAAAAGCTCCTAACATTCCAACCTCTAACATTAGAAGAGAAATCAAATATGCTTTTATTTTCTTTGTAACACTAGTACTCGCTACAAAAACTAATGAAGTTAACATTGTAGTTAAGACTATTAACCACAGACTAACGCTATCTACACCTAGGGTATAAGAGACCCCTAAATTTGGAATCCAAGAAAAATTTTCACTATACTGATAATTCCAAGTTAAAGGATTATTTTTTCTATTAAAATCTAGCAGTAAAATAACTGAGATCACAAAAGTAACAAGAGAGGAAGTAATTGCTAAAATACGAGCTTGGCTCTCTTTTAATAAAGCAATAAACACAACTCCAATAAGAGGGCTAAAGATTAAAAAACTTAGCCAAGGAAAATCAGATGGTGAAAGTGAGATTTGCATAGTGAGTATATAAACTAAAAATAAATTAAAAAAATAAACTATAAAAAATAAACTAAAAAATTAACCAAATTAAAATAAGGCTAATAAAGCCTCCTAAAATAAAATGTGCATAGCCACCAAGTAATCCACTTTGAGTTTTGCTAAACATTGAGCCTGAAAGTTTTGTAATTGAAGCAAGACTATTAACGCTTCCATCAATTAAGAACCTATCTCCTACTCTAAATAGAGCTTTTGAGAAAAAAGCTAGTGGAGCAACAATTATAAATTGGTATAATTCATCTACCCACCATTTATTTAAAAATGCCTTATGTAAACTTGGAAAGCTGTTAGAGAAAAACTTAGAAATTGATGGCAGACAACAATGCAGTCCTCCTAAAAGCACGCCACATATTGCTATTGCAATAGATGTTAATTCTAACTGATGATAAGTCGGGTTATGAGCTAAAGCATGATGACCGCCAATTAAATCAGCTCTAGTCCAGGATTGTAAAAAGTGTATTAAATCATCTCCGTGTAAATAACCAAAAAGAAGAGAAGGGATAGCTAAAAGAACCAAAGGAACTGTCATAGTGATAGGAGATTCATGAGCTTCGTGATCTCCTCTATACGGCCCAGTAAAGAAAGTCATAAACAATGACCTAGTCATGTAAAAAGCAGTTAGAAAAGCAGTAATAGCTCCAATCACCCATAAGATAGTATTAATTTGATATCCGCCAATAAAAGTTTGCCCAGAATATGTAGACCAAAGAATTTGATCTTTAGAAAAGAAACCAGAAGCCCAAGGCAATCCAGTAATTGCAAAAGTTGCAGCAAAATAAGTGGCAAAAGTAACTGGCATAATTTTCCACAAGCCACCAAATTTTCTCATATCTTGTTCATGGTGACAGCCGTGAATAACTGAACCTGCTCCCATGAATAAACAAGCTTTAAAAAATGCGTGAGTTACAACGTGGAAAATAGCTGTTGAAAAAGCTCCAACACCTAGAGCTAAAAACATATATCCAAGCTGACTAACCGTTGAGTAGGCAAGAACTTTTTTAATATCGAACTGCGAGGTAGCAATCGTAGCTGCAACTAATGCAGTAAGAGCTCCTATAATTGCAATCACTGCCATAGCAGTTGGAGCAAGAGTGAAAAGAAAAGAGAGTCTACAAATCATGTAGATTCCAGCTGTTACCATAGTAGCGGCGTGAATTAATGCAGATACAGGAGTTGGTCCAGCCATTGCATCTGGTAGCCAAACATAAAGTGGAATTTGAGCGCTTTTTCCAGCAGCCCCAATAAAAAGCAAGATAGCTGTGATTTCTATTAAACCAACTGGCATATTCGTTGCACTAGTTGCTAACTGAGAATAGTTAAGCGTTCCTAAATTAATAAAAATTAAGAATAGTCCGAGTAAAAATCCGGCATCCCCAATTCTATTTACGATAAAAGCTTTTTGGCCAGCTATTGCATTTGGCATTTCTTTATACCAAAAACCAATTAACAAATAGGAGCAAAGTCCTACCCCTTCCCAACCAACAAAAGTCATTAGGAGGTTATCTCCTAGGACCAAAATTAACATTGAGAATAAAAATAAATTTAAGTAACAAAAAAACTTTGCTCTATGTTCATCAGCTTCCATGTAACCGATAGAATACAAATGAATTAGAGTTCCAATTCCAGTAATTACTAAACACATAACCCCAGAGAGATTATCCATTACAAGACCAAAGTCTACACTTAAACTTCCTGTTGAAATCCAAGACCAGGCAGTAAAACCTAGTTTTGTACCAAGGGAATGAACCTCTCTAAAACAAGAAAGCACTAAAATAAAACTACCTAAAGAAGCAGTTGTTGCAACCACTCCTGAAAGCTTCTCAGTAAGCTTAGTTCTATAGAAGCAAAATAAGCCTAGAAAAATAGCGCCAACAAGAGGCAGTAAAGGAATAAAAAATACAGAAATTTTTTGAAGAATTTCCGCTGAGCTACTTCCACCAACTATCATCATATCTCTTTGCATAGTCTCTCTAGCCTCTTAGCTCTGCAACTTGGTTTGTCTCAACTGATCTGTAATGCTTAAACGCTGCTAAAATTATCGCAAGCCCTACTGCTGCTTCAGCTGCTGCTACTGCCATTACAAAAAAAACAAAAACTTGAGAATCTACATCACCAAATTTTCTAGAAAATGTAACAAAACTCAAGTTCGCAGCATTTAACATCAGCTCTATACACATAAATACAACTATTGAGTTTCTTCTCGTTAAAACTCCAACGCTTCCAATACAGAATAAGCAAATACTTAGAAATATATAATAACTAGTAACATCCATTCTTAGGACTCCTCCTCTGTGCTCTTTCTCATTGCACTTAATCCACGACCTTTAGGTAGAGGTGGTCTTGGGTCATAAGCAATAGTTACTGCTCCAACTACTGCTGCGAGCAATAAAACAGCAGCAAGTTCAAAACCAGCTATATGCTTTGTAAGCATTGCATAGCCAATTTCCTTAGCGCCTATAATCTTATCTGTTTGCCCCATTAAAGAAGTAGCAACTGTTGAATCAAAGATATTACCAGTTTTAAAGTCATCACTTGTAAATACTGCTAATGAAAGAAATGAAAACATCACTCCAGCTAAAACAAAAGAAAGCAATTTAGATGAATTTTTTACTTCTTTTTCTATATCATTTTCTAAACCTAGAAGCATGATAACAAAAACGACTAAGATCATTATCGCTCCTGCATAAACTAGAATTTGTAAAGTAGCTAAGAACCCAGCATTTAAAAGAGCAAAGTGCACTGCTATAAAAAACAAAGTTGCAACTAAACAAAGAGCACTATTTAAACTCTTCTTAGAAAAGACTACACCTAAAGAAGAAATAATAGTTAGTAGACCAAAAATATACATTGCTAATAGCATTCTAATTACCCACCGCTAACATTAAAGCAATTGTTAAAACTAAATTTACAATTGCAGTTGGGAGCATATACTTCCAACAAAGTCTTAATAACTGATCATATCTAAATCTTGGCACAGTCCAACGAATAACGACTTGAAGCACACAGAAAAAAGCTACTTTTGCACCAAACACTAACAAGCCAATTAAAGGACCAAAAGTTAGTTGGCTAATATCATAATAAGGAATTTGCCAACCACCAAAGAATAAAACTACCACTAATGCAGAAGCCACTACTATTTCTGCAAACTCCCCTAACCAAAAAAGCAAGAACTTCATTCCAGAATATTCAGTGAAATAACCTGCTACAATTTCAGATTCACTTTCAGGCAAATCAAAAGGCGCTCTTTTAGTCTCAGCCATTGCAGAAGTAAAAAACAAAATAAAAGCAATAAAATTAAACGGAGACATGAAAATTCCCCACTTAGGCAGAAAGCCTAAAACAGTTCCTGATTGAAGCTTAACAATTTCATTTAAATCAACAGTTGCATACATTGCGATTAAGCCAATAACACTTAAGCCCATTGTAATTTCATATGAAATCATTTGCGCAGAAGCTCTTAAACTTCCAAATAGCGAGAACTTATTATTAGAAACCCAACCTGCTAGAACTGTTCCATACACTGCTAATGAACCCATAGCTAAAATATACAAAAGCCCAACATCAAGGTTAGCTACTTGCATATTAATAATTTGGTCATGAATAACTATTGTATCTCCAAAAATATTTGGAATTTCTAAGTGCTCAATATGAATTGGTGGACCAAAAGGAATTACCGCAAAAGAAATTAAAACAGGCACAACTCCCATAAATGGAGCTAAACTATGCATGAACTGCGTTGTTCCTCTAGGTAAGAAATCTTCCTTTGTTATAGCTTTTACTGGGTCTGCAATAAAAGTATTCCAAACACCGAATAAATCAAAACCATCAAAAATAATAGAAGCTCTGTTAGCTCCTACTCTATTTTGAATCATAGCAGCGCCTTTTCTCTCTACCCAAGTTACTGCGGCAGCTCCAAGTAAGGCAGCTTTTAAAGCAAAAATTGCTTTAAAAATAACTATTACTACTGATACCCATAAATCCATTTAAGTTTTTCCTATCTCTTAACTTAATCTTTTAAATACAACTAAATCCTAACTCCAGCTGAGCCAACTTTTGCCAATGTTAAATCTTTAAACTTTTCCTTAGCTACTTCAAAAAATAAATCTCTTTCTGAAAAGTCTTCTTTCTCAATTAATGCTGAACCTAGCGAACTAGCTATTTGATTATAAAGAACAGCATCGTACACACCTACAGGCTCAAAGAACTTATTTACCCTTTGCAAAATTGAATCTTTATTTAAGAATAAACCAGATTTCTGATAAACATTAACTCCTGGTAAAATCACCTTACAAAATTGAGCATAGCCAGTAGAACCTAGACTTTCATCATCCACTAAAGCTCTAGAAGAGATTGCTACTGATAAATCTAGGGAATTAATCTTCCCAATTAAAGACTGATCAAGAGCCTCGTCTAATAGTGCAAAGTCACCAAAGAAAAACACTTGTTTATAATCTGATAAACTAGAGATTAGCTTTTGATACTTTTGCTCTAATTTCTTTCTCCAGTCTTCAGATTCAGAAACAACACCTAAGCTAACCGCAGCTTTTGCATTTGGCGCATAATCAGGACTCATTAACTTCTTAGTTCCAATATCTCTTACAGAAACTTGCATTGCTACATCAGAACTTGAGAACTCAAGCCCTAAAGCATCTGAAGAGAACTTACTAGCAAGCCACAACTCTTCAAAAGTTAAAAATGGTGAAAGCACTAATGCTGTTTTTTTAGATTTATCAAAATTAGTAGCAATAAAATCAATTGCAGAATCAGTTTCAACTTCTTTAAGCTCTAGTTCTTCTTTGATATATGAACTCTGAAGATATTCTTGCGATCTAAATCTATCGAAGCCATACCTACCTTCATCACATAACCATTCTTTGTTTACATCAGCGTTATGTCTGCCTTTAACATGAACTATTTGCTCATCTCTTAGAGCAACTTTTACATTACACCCTGTTGAACAACCGCTACACACAGTATCAACTTCTTTAGTGTACCAAATTCTTGTATTAAATCTCCACCTTCTATGAGTAAGAGCTCCAACTGGGCATAAATCTGCAACAGTTCCTGAGAGTTCATTGTTTAACTCTTTGCTAGGATCAATTCCAATTACTGCTTTATCTCCCCTGTTATAAAGTCCAAGCTCTCCAGTCTCTGTAACTTCATCACAAAATCTTACGCATCTAGTACAAAGAATACATCTTTCACCATCGTATATAATTTCAGGTCCTAGAACTTCGGCTTTTACTTTATTAACCTTATCTTCAATAAACCTAGAAGGCTTAGAGTTATACTCGTAATAGTAATCTTGTAATTTACAGTGACCTGCTTGATCGCAAACGGTGCAATCTAGTGGATGGTTAACAAGTAGAAACTCAAGAGTTGCTCTTTGTGCATTTGCAACTTTTTCTGAAGTTTTTTGAGTTTTAACTACCATGCCCTCAGAGGCCATAGTGTTACAACCAATAGTAAGCTTTCTCATGCCTTCAACTTCGACTTGGCACATTCTGCAATTTCCAGCCACGCTTAAATCAGGATGATAACAATAGTATGGAACTTCAACTTCAACCATCTTTGCAGCTTCAATTAAATTAGTTCCCTTAGGAACTTTAATCTCTACGCCATCAATAGTTAGGGTTACTAATTCTTGAGTATCAGACACTTGCTACACTCCCTTCTTTTTTAGCTTCTTTATTTTGACTAATCCTAAAATTAAACTCATCAGGAAACTTATCCATAAAGCTTAGAACTGGTGTTACAAGAGCATCTCCAAATGGACAAATCGTATGTCCAGCAATTTGATCTGTAACATCATGTAAAACATTTAAATCAGAAGCTAAGCCTTTACCTTTAGCAACTCTTTTAACCATCGATTCAACCCATCTTGCTCCCTCTCTACAAGGAGTACACTGACCACAAGATTCATGAGTGTAGAAATGTTGAAGATTTAAACAAGCTTCGACCATATCCGTGTCTTCATCCATTAAGATAAAACCACCTGAACCAAGCATTGTTCCAGCTTCAGATAAGGATTCATAATCTAGCTTCACGCCCTCTAATTCATCTGCTCTTAAAACAGGAACAGAAGACCCACCAGGAATAACCGCTTTAACTTTCTTACCACCTCTAACTCCACCACACTCATTGTTGATGAAATCCAATAAACTGTAACCCAAATCTACTTCGTAAACCCCAGGCTTATTCAAATGTCCTGAAGCACTAAAAAGTTTTGTCCCCGGAGATTTCTCCGTTCCAATAGCTTTATAAGCATCTGCTCCATTTTCAATAATCCAAGGAAGAGCTGCTAAAGTTTCAGTATTATTCACAACGGTTGGACAATCATACAATCCAGATACAGCTGGAAAAGGAGGTTTAATTCTTGGCTGACCCTTATTACCTTCTAAAGATTCAATTAGCCCAGTTTCTTCACCGCAGATATAAGCACCTGCTCCTCTATGAACAACAACATCTAGATTAAAATCTGTTCCAAAAATCTTTTTTCCCAGATAGCCTTTCTCATAAGCTTCATCTACAGCTTTTTGCATTCTCACTGCAGGATAAGAAAACTCACCCCTAATATAGATACAAGCCCAATTAGCACCTAATGCCCAGCTTGCTATCATCATGCCTTCAAGACAAAGATGCGGATCTAACTCCATTAGAGATCTATCTTTAAAAGTTCCCGGCTCACTTTCATCTGCATTATTTAATAGGTAAATTGGTTTACCAGTATCTTTAGGAACAAAGCCCCACTTCACTCCAGTTGGAAACCCTGCACCACCCCTACCTCTTAAGCCAGACGCCTTAACCTCATCCGTTATTTTACTAGGCTCTGTTTTTAATGCTTGTCTAATTGCCTTATATCCACCTCTAGATTCATAAGGTGCAATATCGCCTTGATCTTTATGATGCCAATTCTTTGTTAAAATTTTAACAGAACAACCTTTAGACTTACTCATTTGGCCTCCAGTTTTCAGTTCTTGGCAAATCTGCCAAACCACCACCTAACTCTTCTCTTAAAGTTGAATATCTTAAATCAGGTTTTTCTTTCTCAATACGATTCATTATCAAGTCTAATTTCTCAGCAGTTAAGTTCTCAAAAAACACATCGTTAATTTGAACCATAGGAGCTGAACCACAACTACCTAAACACTCAACTTCTTCAAAACTCCACATTCCATCCTCAGAAATCTCCCCAGATTTTAAAGATAAACGAGCCTCAATATGATTGGTCATTTCTTTTGCACCGCAAATCATACAAGAAAGCGTTCTACATACCTGAATATGATAATCCCCAACTTCTTGCTTGTAGTACATAGTATAGAAAGTTGCCACAGAACGAACATGAGCAGGAGTTAAATCTAATTTCTCAGCAACCCAAATAAAAGCCTCATCCGTTAACCAACCCAACTCTTGCTGAGCCAAATACAACGCAGGCATAACTGCCGACTTCTTCTTAGGATAGCGACTAACTATTTCTTCTAATTTCTTTTCTGCTTCTTTTGATACAGAACTCATCTATCACACTCCCCACCAATCATATTAACCATTCCAAAAATCGGAACAACATCCGCAATGGTATGCCCTTCAAGAAGTGGCCCCATAATTCCCATTGCTAAAAAACAAGGAGGCCTAACACGCACTCTATATGGCTTTCCAGTGCCATCTGAAACAATGTAATAACCTAATTCTCCATTCCCACCTTCTACAGGAAAGTAAACGTCGCCTTTTGGAGGCTTAATACCACCAAAAACAACTTCAAATTGAGAAATCATTCCTTCAATAGATCCATAAACCTCTTCTTTCGGAGGCATAATAATATGTGGGTTATCAACATTTACTGGACCATCAGGTAAATTCTTTACTCCTTGCTCAATTATTTTAATAGACTCTCCAATCTCATTAAACCTAACTAAGAATCTATCAAGGTTATCACCCTTAGTTCCAACAGGAACATCAAAGTCAAAATCTTCGTAACCGCTATACGGGAAATATTTTCTAACATCGTAGTCACTACCACTTGCTCTAAGCATTGGCCCTGTTAAGCCGTAAGCAATAGCTTCTTCTTTTGAAATAATTCCAACGCCTGCCATTCTGTCTTGGAATATTCTGTTACGACTTAGAAGTTTATCAGCGTCATTTAAAAATTTAGATACAATTTTTAATCTCTTCTCTACTTGCTCTTGAAAATCTTTAGGCACATCATGACTCAGCCCACCAACTCTTGTGTAAGAAATTGTAAGCCTTGCACCAGTTACCTGCTCAATTAAATCATAAAGCTCTTCTCTAGCCTGCATTAGATATAGCATTACAGTAAATGCACCTAGCTCCATCGCCCCTGCACCTAAGCAAGTTATATGGTCACAGATTCTAGATATTTCACTTAAGATAACTCTGATATACTGACATCTTTTTGGAACTTCAACTTCGAACATCTGCTCAACTGCAAGCACCCAACCAACGTTATTAATTATTGGAGATACGTAGTTTAGCCTATCTGTGTAAGGAATAACTTGGTTATAATCTACAGTTTCGCACTGCTTTTCAAAACCTCTATGTAAGTAGCCTAAATCAACATCGCATTTATTAATTCTTTCTCCGTCAATTTCTACTACTAAACGAACGGTTCCATGAGTTGCCGGGTGAGCAGGCCCCATGTTTAGAATCATAGTCTTACTATGAATCGCATCATCTATTTCTTGGGGTTTCCAGTCATTACTTACTTCAGCCATTACTTCTTGCCTCCAATAGTAACTAGTTGTTGACGTTGCATGTCTTTAGCAGTGTTGTGTAATTCTGGTAAACGCAGTTTCAGTCTTGGTTGTTTTTTTAAAATTGGATAATCTTTTCTAAGCGGATGACCTTTAAATTCATCATACATGAGTATCCTTCTTAAATCCCCATGATTTTCAAACTCAACACCATACATATCCCAAGCTTCCCTTTCTAAGAAATTAGCTGCTGGCCAAAGCTTAATAGCTGATGGTACTTTTGCATCTGTTTCTGGAACTGGAACTTTAATACAAAGTCTTTGTTTTTTCTCTAAACTAAGTAATTGGTAGATAACTTCAAATCTATTTTCTTTTTCATCTAGCCAATCAACACATGTCAGATCAATTAACATTTCAAAAGAAAATTCTTCTTTTAAAGTTTTAAAAATTTCTAGGCTATCTTCCCTACTTACTTCATAAGTAAGACCGAAAGCTTTCCATGCATGTGGCTTTAATAGTTTTATTTTTGAGGAAAATTTTTTATTTAACTCAGATTCTAAATCTTTTTGCTTTTGTGGTATATCATTCATTCTGGCGGTAATGTAATGTAGCACGAGGCCGAGAGCAAGTAAGTATATACAATATATATATTATTAATTAGTACGGAGAATTTTATGCCCAGCTTTGATGTAGTTTCCCAAGTAGATTTCCAAGAAATAGATAACGCAGTAAATCAGACAAAAAAAGAGATTAGCACTAGATATGATTTCAAAGGTCACACGGCTGAAATTGAGCTAAAGGAAAAAGAAAATAAAATCCAAATACTTACCGATGACGACATGAAATTAACCGCCATAAAGCAAATCCTTACCCAAAAAATGAGTAAAAGAGGCATTAGTATTAAATCATTATCTTTTGGCAAAAGTGAACAAGCTGGCGGAGATAAAATACGCCTACAGGCTGATATTCTTAATGGAATTCCTACTGAAAAAGCCAAGAAAATAGTCAAAATGATAAAAGAAGAAAAGATTAAAAAGATACAAGCTCAAATCCAAGGTGAGCAGATAAGAATCACTGGACCTAAAAGAGACCATTTACAAGATGTAATTGAGTTTCTGAAAGTAAAAGTAGAGGATTTAGACCTACAATACATTAACTTTAGAGACTAGAGGCTAAAACTAGTACCAAAGCCCTATATCAGTATCTGTAAAGTATTTAAACTCTAGATAGTTGCCATCTGGGTCTGTGATAAAGAAAGTTCCTTGCTCTGCTTCTGCATTAGGGAATCTAATTTTAGGACCAATTAGAAAATCAACTTTTTTACTGTGCAAATCTTTTTGCAAAGCCTCCCAAGTTTCCTTCTCTAAAATCATTCCGTAGTGAAGAGCTGGAACAGGGTCACCATCAATCATAGTGCTTTCAGGACGTTCTGCTTTAGAAGTAACTAAATGCAAGCTTAATTGATTGCCATAAAAGTCTACATCCACCCAATTAAAAGAAGATCTTTTTAATTCTGCGCCAAGAATTTCAATATAGAATTTTCTTGCTTTTGCTAAATCTTGAACTGGTAATGCTAAATGAAAAGCTTGTGCCACTTATTTCTCCTATATACTAGTCGTAATTAGGTTTTACGTTTAACCTCGACTAGTATTATATAGCCGAGTGCAACGGAAAACAGGATATAATTGACTCAGCTTTATTTTTAGTAGAATTAGGCTTTAGCCTTAAAACTGAAAATCAAGCTGAGTCAATTATATAAATACTCCCTAAACATACAACAATTAAGAGCTGTTTTCCAACCTTGTTCTTAACTCTTTATTATTAATTATCCATATGTTTTACTCTGCCCATGTCTGATGAATATTCAAAATTAGGAGTTTCTGCTTCAAAAGCAGGTCTACACCAAGCACTAAAGTCTAGTGGCACAGAAGATAAAAGCGGTTTATTCGCACAAGTAATTCCAGATTTAGCTGGGGATAGTGATTACAAATCTTTTATTCACTGTGACGGTGCAGGAACTAAATGCATTGTTCCTTACATCTACTACAAAGCAACAGGTGATAAATCTTTATTCGCAGGACTTGCTCAAGATGCATTAGTGATGAACCTTGATGATATCTTTTGTATTGGTCAGCCAGACTCATTAGTTCTTGCAAACCTAGTAGCTAGAAACGCGAGTATTATTGATGATGAAGTCTTAGAAATCTTAATTAGCTCTTATAAGAATCTTACAGACTCCTTAAACAAACAAGGCATAGAGTTAACACTAAGTGGTGGGGAGACTGCAGATTGTGGAGATAGCGTTAGAACACTAATTGTAGATGCTGTTATTTCTGGAAGAATACAAACTAAGAATATAATTAATGCGAAAAACATTAAAGCTGGAGATGCCATAGTAGGCTTATCAAGCACTGGTAAAGCGAACTACGAAATGACAGTAAACTCTGGAATTGGCTCAAATGGCTTAACACTTGCAAGACACGCCTTACTTAAAAATCACAATCATGACGAAGTAATAAACCCAGAGCTAGACTCTAAGAATGTTTATAGAGGCTCATACTTAGTAACAGATACGCCTGAAGGCTTAGGCATGGACATTGGTCATGCTCTAGCTAGCCCAACTAGAACCTATGCTCCCTTTCTAAAATCA
>CAYOZL010000032.1:0-17108 GCA_964408435.1 uncultured Bdellovibrionales bacterium
TAATGTAAAACCTTTTTGATTTTTCATTTTATCTCCTACGTATACGTTTATTAAAAATCTCTTTAAAAAACATTCCTAAAGAGAAAAGATAAAAAAATATCTCTGCACTCTATGATGCAAAACTGATGCCAAAGTGAGTAAAAAAACAGTAATTTTAAGAGAAATATTAAAAAATGAGTAATTTTAGCCACTTACTGTAATTCAAGAGAGAATTGATATTGACTATATACTATAGAAGTAAACAATAGAGAGCTAAAAAAGTGACATAAATTGTCGTTATAGACTAGTAGTGACAAAAAATGACAACGATAATAACAGTTTTTTGTATTTTTGAGTGTTCTTTTTATATTGGGATTAAAAGAAAAAGAATAAGTTGGTAACAAATTCAAACCTTTGAGTTTAGCAAAAACCTCAAAGGTGCAGCTGAGTGAACCCAAAGAAAGACCAATTATGGAATTTTTTTGGGGACTCTCTTTGCAGGTTCAACCCAGCTGCGAATGAGTCCAAAATAAAAGCGACGAGCGCCAAAACGAGAATTCGTTCAGGACTCGCCACTAGAAAAGAAACGCTTGGGCTTTGAGTGCGTTTATCGTGCCATGGGGTCAGTAGTCCATGACTCTCTCCACCCAAGCGCCGCAAAACAGAAATCCGAATGGATTCCTGATTGCAAATCAAAAACGACGGCGGCGTACAGTGGTGTTTCTCTTAAGTAAGAAACCGCCGTCGAAAAATGCTAAGCACCACAATAAAGCTTTCCCAAGCGGGCGCTTCATTCGGTTCTTAGCAAAGGCGATGACACCGTCTATGAGACATCCCTAATGATGGGAGTCTCATATTAGTGTCACGGTGCCGCGAACGGTTCAGCTGGCGAAAAAGTTGCCGCTACTGTGACCGGAACGATGACGACCGACGTGCAAGGGAACAGGGGAATTCGACGCAAAAAAGCTGGTATTATAGTTCTTCTGTCCGCTCGAAACGCCGGGAGGCGATTCTGAGAAAGAATTTCCATTGACCAGAAAGTTTCGTGTGAAACTGTTCATAAGATTGTCCTCATAGAGAAATTGAAAAAAGTGTTGGCAGAAAAAAAGCATTTACATGCACATTCTCAAACTGCCGAATTGAGATGCTTTGGACTATTTGCCCAAAGCATCTCAATACTAATAAATCCTTATATTTGTTACCGACTCTAAGAAGCAGCTTAAACATTAAGCTAATAATCCTTAGAATCGGATATACAAGTCTACTGAATATTAAATGATTTAAAGAACAAAGGAGCGACAAGATACCATTTTGGTAGGAATAGTCAAGAGCTTCTACTTATTTTTAATTCATCTTTTAGAATGAGAGGTACTTAGGAATTTCTTAAAAGGGCGCTTTAACAGCTTATCAAAGCGCCCTTTTGGAGAGGAGCTCAAGAAGTAACAGATTATTTAAGAGTAGAAATCTGCCAATCTCCAGGAAAATCCGAATTAAGAACATGACGGAGTTGATCTAGAACGGCCTCATCTGCTACTCGTTTGCCGAAGTTGATCGTTATTTCCTTGTGCCCAAGCTCTGCCTTTACAGCATTTTCACCTTTACTGTGTTTTTCACCAGAGCGAATTTTAGTTGCTCCAAACCTTGAAAGAAAGGAGTCTAATTCAGAGCTTGCACTGTCCTTAGCTCGATTGCCCTTTTTGTTCTTCCTTGCCATTTCTTGTAACCTTCGTGTTAAACCATGAATACTATGTAGAAATATCTGCATAGTGAAATACCTAAGTACGACTCAGTTTTTTTAACAAAATCTTAATAAAAATTAAAGTAATAGCTTATTTTAACCCAGTAGACAGTAGTAACCATCTTCTCTCTCTAGGCGGATCTCCTGCCTTTTCTGCCCAGGTTTTAGCCTTAAATATAAAATGAATATTCCCATCATCTAAACTAGCTGATAGGGCAGGGTTCTTATCCCAAAGACCTGTTTTAACAGAGCTAGAAACAACTCTATCAAAGCTAGTAGAGCCTGAAGATTCTACAGCGTTTATACTTACTAGTTTACCAGTCTTGTCCATCCTAGCGTGTATTACAGAGAACCTCCTACCACTTCTAGCTTGCTGGTAAGTAACACTAGCCCAGTTCTTTGAGCGTAGAGATGAAAAAACCTGTAGGGCTACTCTTCTAACAAAAACAGCATACTGTTCAGCTTTTGCATTTAGTAAGGTAACTTCTCCTTCAGAAACTCCTGGTAAGTATGTAGAGCTACCCTGGGGGATATACTTAAATGGTTTGTAGCTACTTAGATTCTGCGCTGCTTTAGATGCGCTAGTTCCTGAATTGTTACTAGGACTGTTGGAGCGGAATTTTGTAAAGCCAGTTAAATCAGGTTTTTGGGTTTTTGGGTCTTGTTTAGTGTTTAGACTAGGAGTAAGGCCAGGATCTGGATTGAGACCAGGACTAAGACTAGGATTAAGATTAGGACTAAGATTCTTAGTCGGTAAATTCTTAATCTTAGTCTTAATCTTAGTCCTAGCCTTAACCTTCTTCTTTGTCTTAACTCTTACCTTAGCTAATTCATCAAACCCTCTTTTAACCTGCTCTTTCTCTACAACAGTATTTTTTGAAGCCCTATTCTTTGTCTCAGGAATTTTCTCACTCTGTTTAATCTCTGACTCTGGAACTATCCTAGCTTTCTGTCTAACTTCCTGAATAAGGTCTAAATTCAAAGTACTGATCTTTGTATTAGCTTTAAGCTCTGTTTCACTCACACTTAAGATGACAAATAAATGTAATAATATAGAGAATATAAGCGCTATAATCTTAAAACTCATGTTATTGCTTTCTGTCATATAACTACTATAATATGATTAAGACTTTTGGAGAAAAGAAATTGTTTGGACTAGGCCCATCAGAATTAATTGTAATACTTGTTATTTTCGTCTTCTTTTTTGGTATTCGTAGGTTGCCTGAAATTGGCACTGGAATAGGTGAGGGTATAAGAAACTTTCAAAAGGCTTTTAAAGAGACTAAGTCTGAGGGAAGTAAATCTATTAATGCTGAGAGCACTAGTAGTAGCGAAGAAAATAATTAATAAATTATAGAGCCTCGAAATACTTATTGTGTCTGTGTAGCTACTGCCTGTTAAGCTCTATTGCTTAATCATTTATCGCCCGTCTTGCAGGTCTTGACTATGAACTAGGTGAGATTAGGGGAAAAGGTGCGCTTTCTTGGCTTAGGGACCGACGAGTTTGGGACAATCTCGATGATATCGTTGAATTCTTCCAAGATGGTCTAAAGCTTACAGGATGCAAATCTGCCAAGCTAAAAGGAGGAGTCTTTGACCCATGGTACGAAGTAAGAGTTATGAAAGCTCTTAAGTCGAAGATGCCGGAGATAAACTGGATTTGGGATCCAAATGGAGCAATGCAAACCCCAGAACTTGCTCATGAGGTTTGCAATGAGTTAGCAGATGTATGCCAATTCATTGAAGATCCGGTTCTTACACAAGAAACGATGGCGGCAACACAGAAGCTTTTGGGAAATTTACCACTTGCTACTAACATGTGCGCTCCTGATATGGATACACATGAGTCGGCGAGAAAGTCTGGAGCGTTTAAAATCTCCTTAGCTGGAGATATCCACTATAGTGGTGGTTTGGATAATTCCTTGCAGTTTGCATACTGGTGTTTGCAAGAAGGCTTCGGATTTGGAAATCATTCAAATCTTTCAACCTCCATTTCCAATATGGCAACTGCTCATATGGGAGTCTTGGTGCCTAAGCAAGTTTTCGGCTTCGACACGCATGGTCTTTATTCAGGTGGGCGCGAACTTGTTCCTGATTCTATTGTGCCAGTCGATGGTCAAATTAGGGTTCACGATGACAGCGCGGGCTTAGGATTTGAAGTTAACCAAAGATATTTGAGAGATCGACGTAAGGCTGCCGAGAAGCTTTCTAATCTCGGCATCCCATTTCATGCTCGCGCAGACGTTATCGCTACCAAAGCATTGTTTAAAGGCTATAAACCAATTTCGGAACGAGACCCAGGAACACCTCATTGGATGTTAGCAGGTGTTCCTGGATATGAAATGCCTAAAAACCGTAGCTTTGGCTAAAGCTTGCACTAAGGCCAAGTAAGAGAGTTGAGTTTTTTTTGAACGCAAATGAGTGGAACAAAGCTAGTCTTTGTTTCGCTTTCATTTGTGTTTAGTTAAGTAATTTAAAATTAAACTCCTCAAACCTAATAATCTAGAAAAGTACTACTATAGGTTTATGCAGCGTTAACGCTGTAAACTCTTGCGCTATACCAAGTCTCATTGCCTTTAATTTCTGGAATTACAACTGAAAAAGGAATTCTTAAGCTTGGAGTAATAGTTGTTCTATCATTTGATAAATCTGATTGAAGCTTAATTAAATTGTTCGCTCTAATTGAGTTAATATTCTTAGCGTCTCTAAGTTTTGAATCTAAAGGAGCAATTAATCTTACTAGTTCAGTATTGTCTTTTGTAAACAATTTGGCTTCTATCATTAAGTTGTTATACGAATTAGTAGTAGAGTTAATAACTTCGCCTTTAATTAAGAAGGCTTTTTTACCGCTATCTAAGGTAAGTATCTCAGGCTTTAAAGAGCTTAGCTCTAGGCCAGCAGGTGCTACAGTAGCTAGAGATTTAGATTCTAGATTAAAGAGTTCATTTACAAATTGAGGTGTTTCATCGAAATTGTAAGCCCAAGCACATAATCCAAGTGTTACAAATAATGGTATTAGACAGAACAAAGCGAATTGCTTGTAGAATTCATTGCTGGATTTTATTCCAGTCTTATTTAGGCCTATTGCATTTAAAAAAGACAGTCTTGGCTTATCGTTCTCATACAGAGAATCGTCTTCTATTTCATCTAATTCATCTTCATCAAATTGACCATCACCGAAATAATAAGTTGGTTTAGCAGGAGTAGAGTAGTTAGTATTAGAAGCTGTAGCTAAAGCTTCGTTTGGTTTAACGTTTAGGGGCTTTGGCCAATCAATTTTTTGTTCGCTTATTGTTTTACTTTCAGCTTTCTCGTTTTCGAATTTGTATTTATTTAATGTGTTATCTATAGCTTTATTCGTAGAGTAGCTTGGAATTGCATTGCTGGATACAGAGTCGTAGATTGTATTAGCCATCGGATTTGAATGGGCATCTATTAAATCTAGTTGTTTTGCCATTGTCACTTCTTTGAAGTAGTGGCCACACCTAGAACAATGAAATAATGGCTCTAGTGCCGGGTCTAAATGTAGATTAACCGCAAATTTTGTATTACACGAAGGACATTCGATTACACTACTGCCCATAATAGCACCTCCCTTTACAGCTCAAGCCATATAGCTTAAACAATTATAACTTTTCCATCCCTACTATTAGGTTTATATTTACTGAGTAAATCATGCAAGATAAAAATTCCGTATACGTTTTAGGTAGAAAGCCACTTTTAGAGATTCTAAAGTCTCATCCACAGGATATTGAGAGAGTTTATCTAAGGAATTCAATTAAGCTAGATAGTGACATTAAATTACTCTTAGATTCTGAGCTGTCATCAGAGTTTATTTCATATGTTGATGCTGAAAAACTAGATCAAATTACTAATAGTACTCAAAAAAATAAAAACACTAAGAATGAAAACCAAGCAGTTAGAAATCAAGGGGTTGTTACTGCGCTAAAAAAGAAAAAAGAAATTTCTTTTGATGATTTAATTAATACTTCGCTTAGCAAAAATAAATTCATTTTAGCACTAGACCAAGTTCAAGATCCTCATAATCTAGGAGCAATTCTAAGAGTGGCGGAAAGTTTAGGGATAGACGGCGTAGTTAAAACTAAGAAGCATTGTGCAGATGAAAATACCGCAACGGTAGTTAAAACTAGTGCAGGGGCTAGTTACTTTTTGCCTGTTGTAACAATTGCTAATTTAGCTAATGGGCTAAATAAGTTAAAAAAGAAAGGCTACTGGATAATCGGCTCATCTTTAGAAGATAGAAGTATTGATATTTCTAGCCTAGATGCCAACAGACCTGTAGTTTTAGTTATGGGTAGTGAGGGTAAGGGAATAAGACAACAAACTTCACAAATTTGTGATTATTTAGTTAAGATTCCAATGCAGGGAAAATTGCAGTCTCTAAATGTTTCAACTGCAACAAGTATTTTAGTATACGAAATTAATAGATTAACAAAGGCAGATTAAGAAATGGGGAAAAGATAGTGAGTAGAGTTTTTTCAGGAGTTCAACCATCTGCAGGTCAAGTTCATATTGGGAACTATCTTGGGGCAATGAGAAAGTTTGTTGAGCTTAGTAAAGCGCATGAAACAACGGTTTGCATAGTAGATTTTCACGCTCTTAACTCTGTTAAAGATAAGCAAGACTTAGAGCAATTTACTCTTTCACTAGCTGCTGCATATTTAGCAATAGGATTAGATCCTAATAAAACAGTTATCTTTAGACAATCTGATGTTCCTGAGGTTTGTGAACTAACTTGGTATTTATCAACTAACTTTCCATTAGGCCTGCTAGAAAGGTCTCATGCGCTTAAGGATGCTAAGGCGAAAGATTCTAAGATTAATGCTGGTTTAATGTATTATCCAATACTAATGGCAGCAGATATTTTACTAAATAAAGCCGAGCTAATTCCTGTTGGCGCAGATCAAAAACAGCATTTAGAAATGACTAGAGAAATAGCAATTAAGTTTAATCATTTATACGGAAAGAAAGACCAAGAAATTTTTCCTATACCTGAGCCATTAATCGATAAAGATACAGGTGTAATTCCAGGTTTAGATGGCAGAAAAATGTCTAAAAGCTATGACAATTTTATCGGGCTTTTTGAAACTGAGAAAAAGTTAAAAAAGAAAGTAATGAAAATCGTTACTGACTCAAAAGGGGTAGAGGATAAAAAAGATGCTAAAGACTGTAATGTTTTTAAGCTCTATAAATTTTTTGCAAATCAAACATTACAAGACCAAATGACTGAGAACTACAAAAAAGGTGGTTATGGTTACGGAGAAGCTAAACTAGAATTACTTAGAGCAATCAAAGAAGAAATAGACCCAATTAGAGAAAGTTATAATTCCTGGATTACAAAGCCAGATGAAATAAGAGATATTTTAGCCAGTGGAGCTAAGAGAAATAGAGAGATCTCTAAGCAGACTATTGTGGAAGTAAGAGAAGCCCTAGGCTTGGGAAAAATCCTTTAATTACAGATATTTATACTTAATATGAGTTATATACGTCTATTAGCTGACTATATAGTGTATAACATAGTATTAATTAGTGTTTTTAAAGACTGTATTTAGGGTGGGAAATGTCAGATAATTTAGTTAAAAAGTTATTAGTATCATTTGATGAATTAGAAAATTGTATTGAGCTTACAAAAGAAGTTTTGTCTTCAAAAGAAGGAGTATCTGAGGACATTCAAGTTCGAGTTAATCAATATACAGACATAGTACAAAAACAAAGAAAACTAGCTATTGAGCTAACAGATTTTATTACAAAAGAAGACTGGACTGAAGTCGGTAGGCACGTGAAAATTATTAACGGTTTATCAACTATGATTAGAGATGATGCGCAGTCTATTTTAACTCACGCATTAGAACTCCCTGAGCTAGAGCCACAAGAGCTTTTAACATAAGTTAATTTTATCTAAACAAGGGAACAACCTTGTTCCCATCATTCTTATCTGAACTAGTAATTATTCTAGCCCATCTCTCCAGGCAGACTTTAGCCTCATTTTCTAAGTTCACTTGTTTCAAGCCTTTTAGTTTATCAATCTCAGTTTTCTTTTGCATGATGTAAGCAATTACAAATTGATTAACACCTATAATTCTAAGCTGAGCTTCAATGCTTTTTCTTAGTTCAAAAAGACTAAAAGAATCATTTAGTTTCGATTCTAAAAGAATTTTCTTGAAATTTCTTTGTAGCGTTGAATAGTGTTTTTTAGAGTAGTTTCCAAATACGTATTGGTCTTTTCCGTTAGGGAATCTTAGTGATTTTATAATTTGAATAGATGCTGGGGGTAAGGCAATTGGAAGGCTGTAGCAGAGACTATCAAAGTTGATTTCACTCCATTCGAGTTTATGTAGCTTGGTAGGAGATTGAGCAGTTAGTATTATGGTTTTAAACAAGCCTTCTGTAGAGGGATTATACCTTTTTAAACTGTGCCAAATTATCTTTATTTGTTCTAAATCTAGTAAATTGGAAACTCTTTCAGGTACTAGTAAAGCATTGATTGCTTTTGCAGGGTTGTTATCGACTATTCCATTTTCAATACCAAAATTAAAGACACGACTTATTAGTGAGCGAACTCTATTTGCAGTGGTAAGCCTGTTTTTGTCTTTAGAGATTTGTTTAAGAATTTTAGAGATATCTTCAGTGCTAATTATATTTGGTTTGTAATTAGCTATGAATTTTTTAATTTCTTTCTCATATAAACGTTTATATTCAAGCTTAGTTTTTTTCTTTAAGTCATTTTGAATAAACCATTCAAAAAGCTCGTTAAAAGTTTTTGCCTTATTTAAAAAGTCTGCTTTTGGGTCTTTACCCTCAGTATATACAAGCTTTGCTATTCTTTGAGCTTCTTCTTTCGCAGAATCTAGGCTGAGTAGGGGGAAGTAACCTAATGTAACTCTCTTTCTCTTGTTCGCAATCTTATAGATGTAGAAAAAAGCTTTCTTGCCATTTGGGGATAATCTTAAGCCAAAACTACCTGGCAGGTTAAATGAGCGATCGTAGATTTCTAAGTAGTTTTTAATTTCGATTTTATCTAAGTTAAGCTCTGATAATTCCAAAATGTCCTTAAAACAGTGTTCGTTTTTGTGTGAATAGTATGTGCGAAATGTTAAACCAACTTTTGTATTTATCTCGCTAACATCTAGTTAATATATCATAATTTGCAGTTTTAAGCAAGCTGAAACTTTAGCTTTAAAAATAAAAAACAGTGTGCGTGTAATGTTTTGATGCGAAATCTATATATGATTCGATGTTTTCTCGAATACATACTATAGCTCTCATATGAAAGATTTTAGAGAAGACCTGGATAAGGAAGAGATTAGTAAATATTACGAAAATGCTATTGGATTTGTGGCTAAGGCAAGCAAATTAGTGCTCGATTTTTATAATTCACAAGACTTTACAGTCGAGCTTAAAAGCGATGTTTCTCCTGTTACAGAGGCAGATTTAGCCTCAGAGAAGCTACTTAGAAATTCTATTTTAGAGACTTATCCAGAACACGGGATAATTGGAGAAGAATACGACCCGACTAATCCTATCTCTGATTATCAATGGACAATTGACCCAATTGACGGTACTCAGAACTTCGCTGCAGGCATTCCTACATTTGGAATAATGCTGAGCTTAAGATTTAAGAATAAGCCTATAGTGGGGATAATTGACCATCCTGCGCTAAATCAAAACTACTCTGCAGCTTATGGCTTTGGAACAAAGTTAAATAATTTAAATGGGGTTAATGGCAAAACTATTAAAATTAAAGATTGTAATGCCACTAAAATTGAAACAAATCATATTATAGCTACTAGTACTACCGGTATGTTTAAAAGAACAAATGAGCAGGATTTAATGCTTAATTTTATTAAAAATCATGACAGCAATAGAGTGTATATGGATTGCTGGGGGCATAGTTTAACGGCTTGTGGGAGTATTGATGCTATGGCTGAGTTTAATGTTAGAATCTGGGATGCTTCTCCTACTGAGCTATTGGTTACTGAAGCTGGTGGAGTTTTTAAATATGTTAGGAATTTACCTAGTACTAAGCCAGAAGAATATACCGATTTTCTAAGTGCAATTTTTGGTAAGCGATCAGTAGTGGCTTTATTAGAAAAGCATTTTAGCAGTTAAATTTTTTAAGCAATAAAGTTAAAAACTAGAGGCTAGTAGGCAGTATCTTTAATGAATAGTGTATTGTTTTTTTCTAGCTTCGCTTTGTTCTGTATCTAATTTTACTTCGTAAAGTCTATCTTGCTTAATAGTATCTAAGAAAATTAGGTTTTCAGTAACACCTTCTTTCCCACTATAAGAACAAGCAGTGTAGAAATCTTCAATTGTTGCTTCTCTATAAAGAAGCTCTGAAACTAGTTTTAGCACTAAATCTTGCTTGTCAGCGTTGATATCTTCTAGCTGTTCCCACCAATTTTTGGCTTTCATGCTAGCTTTTTCCCAACCCAGTAATCTTTTACTAATTGAACCTGCAGATTTTTTCATATCTATTGCTTCCTATTATAGTGCTTGATTAATTTGTTCTTCTATTCAGGCAGTAATTTAATGGATTTATGAAATTTGTCAACTATATAATTTAATAGAGTATTTACGTGTGCTTAGGCACATAACTTATTTCTAGGGGGACAAGCTTAATTTTGAAGGCTGATTTGTGTTTGTTAACGTCAATAATCAAAAGGGTATAGGAGCCTGAAGTTATAAAAACTCCAAGCTGTTTTTTATTCTCTTCTAAGTCTTCTTAGAAAAAGAACTGAGTAGTTAATCTAATAGTGTTGCTATCATCACTAGTAGTGTTGCTCTCAAAGTTATCACGCTGGTAGTTAATTCCAACTTTAGTCGTGTTTCCTCTTAGATACCAATTAATCCCTGCAACTATTGTTTCTTGTTGAAAACCATCAGCATCAGAGAATCTGTCCCATCTATCATAGCGCGCGAATGGAGCAATATAGCCAAGCTCTGGCATTACGTATTCGCTTAGAACATACCAACCTTCAGATTCACCAATGTTAAGAGTAGAAGCATTTAAGTCTTCAACAGCTCCATCAAAGTGAAAGTATTCAGCTTGAAGGAATGCGCCACCGTAATGAGTTGAGAATTCTAGGTTAGTTAAACGTCTGTCTACTTCTACATTTCCAGCATCCCCACCTGTTTCTAAATCAATACCTTCAAGAAAGAATTGACCGATACCAAAACTTAAATGCTTGCCTTCTCCAAAATAAGTCTCTGTACGCTTAGTTTCTTCCCAGTCTTCAAAAGGGGAAAAGCGAATTTTTCCACCTAATAGTGGCGTGCTTTGACCAGATATTCCTGCGGCACTTGCGTTTGTTGCGTCACGAAAAGAGCTTCCATTTAGTCCATCACCAACAACAAATTGATAGTGAGCTTTTTTATCAAAGTCTCCAAATAGTTGAATATTTGATGCTCGACGGTTCTGACTCACCCAGTTTGCAGCAGAATCAGCAATCGCGGCTCTATCGTAACCAATAACAAATGCAGACTTAACAGTTTCTGTTCTAGAAACATCAACCTTTGCTCTATATAAAGCGGTATTAAGCCATTTTTTACCAAAGATCTTTTTAATAGTAAGTTTTGCATCTCCTACATTAAAATCTCCTTCACCACCATCGTCTTGATTCGCACGGTCGTTACGAATGTCCATGAAAAATTTTATATTTTTGCTAAAATTTGCACCAACCTCAAGTCTTACTCGTCTTGCAAAAAAGTCAAAATCACCGTCTCCAAAATCACCATCGTTTGCTCTTGTATTGCTATACTCCGCTGTGCCTTGAAATCTAATACCTAAATGAAATCTTAAATCAGGATTATCTTGTGAGCGTATTTTAATATTCGGCCCAGTTTCCTTACCGAGTATAAAATCAGGTGAGCCTGCTCTTATTGTTTCAGTGAGCTCAATCTTAGGAATATCAATCTCAATTGTTTTCTTTTCAGCAGATGCAGTAGCAACAAAAAAGAAAATAAAATACAGAATTAAAAAGCTGAGATGTTTCATAGATTTCCTGCTAGTTTAGTGAGTTGTTAAAAAACATGAGATTTCATATATCTTAAAGTGGCAGTAGAGAGAAGCTTGTAAAAAAGATTTTAGTAGATTTAGAGTAAAAAAATATTCTAGCAATATAGTCGTAAATTTTTTAAATACGCTACTTATATAGGTTAATCGTCATAGTAATATCTTTTTTCTATTTAAAAAGAGTTATGTTAAAAAAAAATAGCATTTAAATAAGTATTTTTGGAAAATCACGAATATAGAAATGATAAAGATTAATTTATTTTACACGATTAAAGTTCTAATTGCCTTAATTCTATTATGTAATACTAGCTATGCCGAGAAAATTACAGTTACTGGCTCAAGTACTATTGCACCTTTGCTAAGTGAAATAGCAAAACAATTCGAAAATGATAATACTGATATAAAAGTTGATATTCAAACTGGAGGTTCTTCAAGAGGTATAGCTGATACAAACAAAGGCATATCCGATATTGGAATGTCCTCAAGGGCTCTATTTCCTCAAGAAAAAATTAATTTAAAAACTCATACTTTGGCCTTAGATGGAGTAGCATTTATTGTAAACAGTGCTAACAAAGTTAATAAAATTGATAAAAAAATAGCAATAGATATTTACAATAAAAAAATTACTAACTGGAAAGAGTTAGGAGGTAGCGATAAAGAAATAGTAGTTATTAGTAGAAGTAAATCTCGCTCTGAGCTTAAACTAGTTTCTAAATTTTTAGGACTTAAAAATTTAAAAGCTGATATAGTAGCTGGAGAAAATCAACACTTAATTAAACTAATCGAAGGTAATAAAGATGCAATTGGCTATGTTTCAGTTGGAGAAACTGAGCATGAGATACTTAATGGTAAAGAGATAAGAGCTTTAAGTATTAACGACATTCAAGCTAATTCTGAAAATGTAAAAAATGGTAGCTATCCTCTTATTCGACCTTTGATTTTAATTACAAAGCAAGAGCCAGAGGAGAAAGTGAAAAAATTTTTAACTCATGCACTTTCTAAAAAAGTAAATAATTTAGTTACTAGTTTGTCTTTTGTTCCTACAAAATAGTGTTTTTTAAACTAAGTCTTAGAGCTGCAACTATTTTTTGCTCCGCTATTACTGTTTTTATTGCAGGGTTTATTTTTTACGAGTCTTTAAAGGGACTTGAAGATCCTGGGTTGAAATCTCTTTTTTTTGATGAGGCTTGGAATCCTGAGGCTTTATCTTCTGAAGGTAGTTTTTCTATTGTTTCAATGATTGTGGGTAGTATTACTTGTAGTTTGCTAGCACTAGTTTTTGCCATTCCTCTTGGGCTTGGTAGTGCTATTTTTATTTATCAAAGTAAAATAAAAGTTCTTAGGACTTTTGTAGATCTTCTAGCAGGTATCCCCTCTGTTGTTTTTGGTTTATGGGGGCTTACTTCTGTAGTGCCTATTATTAATTCTATTAATCCACCAGGAGCTTCTTTATTAGCTGGAGCATGCGTGCTGGCTATTATGATAGCTCCAGTTATTATTCTAACTACACTTTCAGCTTTATTTGCTCTACCTTCTGAACTTAATAGTGCTGGAAAAGCTTTAGGAATGAAAAGTTATTCAATTATCACAACAGTGTTGATACCCTCTGCTTGGCAGAGTATTCTTGCAGGTATTATTCTGGCTTTAGCAAGAGCTTTTGGAGAAACAATTGCTATATTGATGGTATGCGGAAATATCGCTCAGATACCTAGGAGTATTTTTGATCCAATTCTCACTCTAACTTCAGTTATTGGTTTAGAAATGGGTTATGCCTACGGAGCTCATACTCAAGCACTATATGTTGCAGGTTCAACGCTACTCATAGTTGTAACTACTTTAATTGTAATAACTAGAACTATTGGTAATAATTATGAATAGAAATACAATCCAATTCCTTGCTTCATTACTTTGTATGAGTATCATTTCTATTATTTTTTTATGGATAGTTATTAAATTAATATCTAGTGGGCTAAGTTCTCTTAACTATGAGTTCCTAAGCACTCTGCCTGAAAATGCTGGAAGGGATGGGGGAATTCTTAGTGTGATTGTTTCAACTTTTATGATTGTTGGAATATGTATATTATTTTCTTTGCCTCTGAGTCTTATGTCTGCACTTTATTTATCTGAGTATTGCAACAAGGCAAGCGTATTTTATAAAATTACTAGATACTCACTGGAGCTTCTTAGTGGAGTGCCTTCTATAGTTTTTGGTTTATTTGGTTTAACTTTTTTCTGCTATAAGTTGGGTTTGGGATTTTCGATATTATCAGGAGCATTAACTCTTGGGTGTATGGTAATACCATTAATGCTTAGAACTTTAGAAGATAGTTTTAACTCAGTGCCACAACATCTACGTTTACAAGCGCAAGCTTTGAATTTATCAAAGATTACTACAATAAAAAAAATAATTATTCCTTATTGTTTAAAATCTATTGGTATTTGTATAATTCTAGGTATTGGAAGAGCACTTGCAGAGACTGCTGCTCTTTTATTTACAAGTGGTTATGTTACAAGAATGCCTAGTTCCATTTTTGATTCTGGAAGAACTTTATCGATACATATTTATGATTTAGCTCTGAACGTTCCTGGTGGAGATAAGAATGCAGCTGGAACTGCTCTTACTTTGCTTTTAATACTATTGCTCATTAATTCTTTTACTAGCATTATAAGTAATAAATATAACTTGAAATGAAAAAAATATTGCAAACAGTAAAGTCAGACTTAGATAATGTTTCTTATGGTATCTGTGAGAAAGATACAAAGAGTTGTCCTGAGCTTAAATTAGAAGATTTAAGTATCAGCTATAACAAAAAATTAATTGTAAATGGAATTACAGCTAGTTTTTCTCCTTGTCAGATACATGCTTTTGTAGGGCCATCAGGATGTGGTAAGTCCAGCATACTACACGCAATTAACAGATTAAGTGATGATATTCCTAATTGTGATGTAAGGGGAAAAATTCAGATTGGACAAACCGATGTATTATCTCCTAAGTGCAATCTTAGCTTACTTAGAAAAAGAGTTGGAATGATTTTTCAAAAACCTGCTCCTTTTCCTTTCTCTATTTGGAAAAATATCGATATTGCTCTTAAGGAACATGGCGTTAAGAATAGGGCAGAAATAATTGAAGAAAGTCTAAAAGCTGTTGGTTTATGGAAAGAAGTTAAAGATAGATTAAATTCTTCTGCATCCGAACTCTCAGGTGGTCAGCAACAAAGACTTTGTATTGCTCGAGCTCTTGCACTAAAACCTGAAATTATTCTCATGGATGAGCCATGTAGTGCTCTTGACCCACTCTCTAGTGGGGTTGTTGAAGACATGATTACACAAATGCGCGGCAGTTACACAATAATCATAGTTACACATAATCTTGCCCAAGCTAGAAGAGTTTCTGATACGACAAGTTTCTTTTGGACTAAAAAGGGTATTGGCTCTTTAGTTGAGCAAAACATCACTGAAGAAATCTTTTCTAACCCGAAAGAGGGATTAACTGCTGCTTATGTTAGAGGTCTTAGGGGATAGTTGAAATAAAAAATGTCAAAAAGCTTAATTGTAATTCCAGCTAGGTATAACTCTTCTCGTTTTCCAGGCAAACCTTTGTGTGAGATTAATGGCATTACTATGCTTGAGCGAATTTGGAATATCTCGAAGAAAGTTAATCAGAGTGATGTTGATGTTTTAATTGCAACTGATGATGAGCGTATTGCAAAATTATGCAATTCAATTAACGCAGATTATATAATGACCTCTAAAGAATGCAGAACTGGAAGCGATAGAGTTCTAGAAGCTTATATAAATTCAAAATCTGATGCTGAAATAGTATTCAGCTTTCAAGGAGACTCGGTGTTAACGCCGCCTTGGATAATTGAGTCTGTTCTAGAGGAAATGAAAAGTAATTCAGAAATCAAGGTCTGCACGCCAGCAGTATTATTAAAAGGCAGTGAGCTTGATAGTTTTGTTCAATCAAAGAAAAGTGGCTCTAGCACTGGAACAAGCGTTACTTTTGATAAAAATATGGATGCGCTTTATTTTTCCAAGTCTTTAATACCAAACTCTAGATCTGAAGAGTATACTGTTTACAAACATATTGGACTTTATGCTTATAGAAAAGACACCCTAGAGGAGTTTTCAAAACTAGAGCAAAGTAAATTTGAAAAAATAGAACAACTAGAACAATTAAGATTGTTAGAGAATGGATATAAGGTTCGAATTAAGCTTGTAGATTTAAAAGGTAGAACTCTCCACTCAGTGGATAATCCTGAAGATGTTAAAAAAGTAGAAGAAATTATTTCTAAAGAAGGCGAGCTTTTATAGCTTATGTCGATTAACTTATACATTGCAAGACACGGAAATACCTTTGAAAGTAATCAAATTCCAGTAATGGTTGGTAAGCAAACTGATCTGAAATTAACTCAAAAAGGTGAAGAGCAGGCACGTAAACTAAAAGAAGTGTTTAAAGATATTAACTTCGAAGCTGTTTTTTCTGGAAATTTAGCTAGGCAAAAAAGATTTGCGAAAATTATTTCTAATCCAGCTGTTGTTAAATTTAGTAGTGCATTGGATGAAATAGATTATGGCTCTTGGGAAGGTCTAGAAACTAGTAAGATTAATAATTTTGAGAATTGGAGTAAAAAAGGCATTTGGCAAGATGCTTTTATTGATAAAGAAGAGCAAAGAGTTAGTGAAATATTAAACTTTATTAATACTATTAGAAGCCAATTTGAACCAGGAGCCAATGTATTAGCAATATCTAGTAACGGAATTATTAGGCAATTTGCTAAGTTCTCAGAAGTCTCAAATTCTGAAACTGTTTGGTCACGTTTAAGTGAAGCAGGTGCAATAGGGAAACTTAAAGTAGCAACTGGTAATTATTGTAGAATAGATATTCAGGCGTTTAATCTAAATATAGATTTTAACCAGTGGAATATCTCTGGGGAATGTTAAACCAGAATAGTTTTTCTTTTACCTCCCTTGACAACTAAATAAATCATACGCACCTAGTATTTAGAACAGAAAATAGGAGGATTAAATGTCGTTAGCACAAATATTAAGTAGAGATTTTTTTAATAATGAAGATCTATTTACTACACTACCTGATAGATTAATTTCTACAGCAATGAATGAGTTATCTATTCCAAATGATAAGCAGTATGCTTCTTGGGCTCCAGCAGTGGATATAAAAGAAGAAGATACTCAATTTGTTTTATCAGCTGAGTTGCCAGGAATTTCTTCAAAAGAAATAGATATTACTTTTGAGAATAATTCTTTAACCATAAAAGGCGAGAAGAAAAGCAAAGTATCTAAAGATGATAACTATCATAGAGTAGAGACTGGTTATGGAAGTTTCGTAAGAAC
>CAYOZL010000032.1:17208-25462 GCA_964408435.1 uncultured Bdellovibrionales bacterium
ACTGGATTTACTTTTAGAGCTATTAACTGCGTTAAGATATGCTTGATTACTGTATAAATTGTTTAGATGAGATTTCCTTCCTTTCATTATAACCCCTTTGAATGAACCTGTTAAATATTCCTTTATTTGGTAAATTGATTATTGTTTTTTTCTACGATTTAATCAAATTTTTTCTGTAGAATGACTTTTCTAATAAATATAAATAATCTTATAACTTAATTTAGTGTTTAAATTACACTAAGGAAAAATAACTAAATTTGTAATCATTTAGAATATTTGTTAATCAAGTTTCGTTCAATGTTCTTTGATATTTAGTTTTTATTAGTTTGATAGTCTGGAACCTAGAAGTTTTAATTCTTCTGGGATCCAGTGAGTTTAGAGGTTCGATTTATAGGTTCGCTGGATCAAATATTCGCGTTATTGGTTTGAAGGAGCATGAGATGCCCAGTACTACGATAGAGAGACTGAAGAATGCAATGGTTCAAGTTAAACCCAATTTGGATGTTGGAGACATTAATGATGATGACACGTTCGACTCGGAGTTGGGATATGACAGTTACGATGTTACCGAACTTTCATTCCATATCGATATGGAGTTTGGAATCCAATTCGATATGTCCCACATTCATGTGTTGAAAAGCGAGATTAAGAAGCGGTCAACGGCATCAGCTGAATCTAAGTCTACATCTAATGCTACAACTGTAGCACAGATGGCAGAATTAATCGATCTGCAACTTTAACTTCTTAGTACAAGCGATGTTGCCATTCATGAGACAGTCGAGAATTTTCTTGACTGTCCCATTAATTAAAAAAAACGAGAATAATTATCCTTAGTAAGAGCAATTTTTTTATTTATTTTATTATACTCCTGTATCCCCATTCTTTGCATTTTTCCTAGTATGGTTTAAAACTACTAATTCAAAACTATGATTTATTTAGATGCAAATGCTAGCTCGAGACTTAGACCAAGTGTTTCAGAGTTTCTACAGACTAGTCCTTTATTCTTTAATCCCTCTAGTGTGCATTCTGAAGGCAGAAGGGCTAGAGCTGAAATTAGAAATGCTAAAAATGAAATACTGAATTTCTTAAATTGTCCTAAAGCGGAATTGATATTTACCTCTGGTGGAACTGAGAGTTGTAATTTGATGATTAAAGGCTTTTTAGGAAATGTAGATTGCGAAATTATATCATCAGTAATTGAACATTCAGCTATCAAAGAAGTGATTAGTGGCTCAAGTGTAAAATCTTATAGTGTTAACTCTAATGGTGTTATCGATATTTCTGAAGTCCTTTCACTCGTCTCTTCTAAGACCCAATTAGTTAACTTAATGATGGTGAATAACGAATCAGGAATGATTCAACCAATAAAAGAGTTATGCCTTAGTTTAAGAGAGAATGGATATAAAGGCTTAATAGTCTCTGATGCAATTCAGGCTTTTGGAAAAATTAAATTTGATTTGCAGGAATTATTTACTGCAGGACTAGATTGTATAGCGATATCTGGACATAAAGTTGGTGCACCGAGCGGTATTGGGGCTCTAGTATATTCAAAAGATAATGAGCAATGCAGAATGTTTTCACCTCAGATAGTAGGAGGTGCTCAGCAGGGTGGGTTTAGAGCAGGAACTGAGAATGTTATTGGTGCAGTTGCTTTTGCTAAGGCCGTTAGTGAGTTAAGTGAAAAGCTCGATGATGAAATTAAAAGAAAGAAGGAACTTAGCTTAAAATTATTAGATTTAATTAAAAAGGATTTAACTGGAGTTCATTGGTACGGTGAGGAGAAAAACTGGGTAGGGAATACTTTATTGCTCGGTTTTGATAATTGTTTAGGGTCTGACCTTGTAGCAGCATTAGATCTTAACGAAGTTGCTGTATCAACTGGTGCTGCATGTGCTTCCGGAAAACAGGGAGTCTCTGATACAGTAAATGCAATGCAGGCTGATTCTAAAAAGGCTAAAGAAGTTATAAGAATTAGCTTAGATTGGGACGCTACAATTGAGTCGATAACTCAAGCTAGTAAGATAGTTACTAAAGTTGTAAAACAAATTAGAGCCATAAATTAAAGCTATAATTTAAAGAAAATTAATTGTATAAGTTTTATGTACAAATTCACCTGCAACTAAGTTAGTTGGTAAGTTGATTTCTACCCAACCGACTTGGTCAGTGTGACTTCTCATACCGTGAGTATTACCAGTAATTCTAGTATTATCCTCAGTATCGATACTTATCCCTGTAGCACTATTTGATAGTAGTTTTACATTATTAGATCTCTGGTCAAAATCTCCAATAATCTTATTATCATTAAGGTATATAGTAGAGCCGTTATCTTTTACATTGCTAGAGTCGAAAGTACTAAGATTACCATTGCATTCAATAGTTGAACATGTTGCAACAGGAATATTCTCGTATAGCTTTGTAAGAGTAATATTTTTATCAGACTTTAGGCTTAGAGTTACAATAATTTTATTCTCATCAAATTTATAATTTCTAATGTATTCAATTTTAGCATTACTCGTATCACTCTCTAAGTTATATAATTCTCCGCTAACAGTGAGCTCATTATTTGATTCATTTAAATTAAAATCTCTTTCAAAGTAGTTGCTCCAAGTTCTTTTATCGTTAAGTTCTGCAATAACGCCGTGGTGCGTTTTAGGGCTCCAATTTTTTGCTAATAATGAAGTCCCAAAATTATTATCGGAAATCATACTTAAGCCTCCACTTAAAAGTGGGATAATGCTACGAGAGTCTTCATTGTCGACTAGAGGACCATGGTTGCCAATTATATTTGCATTATCAGTACTTGGTTCAATTCCTTCAGCTAGATTTACGTTATTATTCTCTATAAAATAATGCCTAGACCTACTACTAACATAAAATTCACTAGGCGCAGGTTGTCCTAAGTATATATTAGTAAAGTATTTTTGTGTTTTTACAGCTAGAAGCTGTATATCGTCTGCATCTCCAAAAGTTCTAATATAGCTATCTGCTTGTTGAGATGGTAAAGTAAAATTACTTTCAAAATTAGGTTGATAGTGTTCGTATCTAATAGAAGAGTTTCCATGTCTTAAATAAAAATCTCCTAGAATTTCTATACCTCTTCTTACGCCGTTTGGTAGAGTAGTAGTATTTGTAGTGCTTGGAAGTTTTGGAGTTAAAAGACCAACAAGAGGTATTTCTTGTAGTATGTATTTTGCTCCATTAAATTGCTCCTGATTACTAGATAAGCCAGTTCTGTGAGAAAAATTATTAGAACCTACAACTTTACCATTAGGTTCAATTGCTAGAGTGTGCGAAAAGAAATCATAAGATTTCTCTAATGCAGATTTAACATAAAAATCTTCTCCAATAGAATCGCTCTTTGTTTTTGCAACATATTCAGCTAATGCATGATGAGTAATACCATTATAGCTAGCATCAATTGCTGCTGATTCTTGCGCAAAGCCTGCTGCATGAAAACCATCAACAAATCTTTTAGCCCAAATTCTTGTATTTTGGTTATAGGATTCAGCTATCGGTAAACCTTTAAATCCTTCAAATACACTTCTTAAGAAATTTAATCTATGAGCAGTTTGGTTTCTGGCGCTAACAGTTTGCTCGTAGTAGGCTTTATCATATGCCCCTCTCATAATTTTAGCCCATAAAGTCTGAAACTTAACACCGAGATTATTTTGAACTAATACATCTCTAAGATACGGAGAAATATCAGCATAACTTCTAGCTATAGTTTGATCTCTTTGAAAATCAGCAGACCCGCTATAAAGTGAACGATTTAGAGTACTTTTAATGGTCGTAAAATCTTCTTTGAATGCTAATGAGTTTAGCATTGAAGCAAGAGCAGCTCGATTGAATAACTCTGGATATCTAATATTTCCATTATCACTTTCAGGTCCAAGTGGATTACAGGGATGATAATTTAAGGCACTCCAAGCCATTGCAGATGCTTTAGTGCTATACATGCTTGCACCAATTCTTCCGTAAGTATTAGATTCACTTGAATAAGAAAAGTTTCTAAGTAAATCCCAAGTATGAGTGCTTTCATTAAAGCTTTGATTACAAAAGCCTTCAGCTCCACAAGTATCTCCGGTGCTACAGTCACTATCAATACTGCATCTTAGTTGAGAATCCTCTATGTTAAATAAACCTAATGCTCCAAACCACTTGCTACTAGGGTCTGTATTCTGGGTTCTTTCAGTTGTTGACCATAGAGCAGAGGTGATTGTTCCCTCGTAGACTCCAAATAAAAATCTTGATTTAGCAAATTCTTCAAGACTTAAATCCGTGCAGGCAGATTCTTCTTGTAGTACTGCTTGGAAATCTACATTTTTTAAATTATCGTACCTGGCTGAATTAACTTTATTAGATAAATCAGACATTAATTCAGCTAATTCTTTTTGTGATTTATGCGAAACTAACATTCCACTATATGGACCAGATTCAATTCTTTCTACAGATGCATGAATTCTTGTAGCAGCTTCTCTTGAAGTGCTTAATACTAGAGGAAAACCTTCTTGCCAGATTCTCCACGGCTCAGCACTTTGCTCTCTAATTCTAATAACATGGCCTTCTAATGTTTGGCTTGCTGGGATAACTATATTACCTTCAGTATGTGTAATGCCAGAAGTTTCATCTTGTAACACAAATGGAAACGGAGCTTCTTCCCTAAATGCTCTGTTAAAGCTTCTTAATTTTAAAACCATATTTGCAGTTCTATTAACTGGAGCCCAAGCATATACTGTTGAAGGTTTATTCTCCCAGCTTACTTTTCCATTCCCATAATCCCCAATAGCGATACTTCCGTGGTGAAAGCTAACTCCGTATTCAGTATTTGGACTCATTTCAAAGTTTACTGCATTTTCCTCTGTTAATCCATGTTCATCAGCATAAATAATGAACTGATAGACACCTGTTTTATTTAAATGAACAATATTAGGCACTGAATTCTCAATGTTAGTTGTGAAAGTGCTGTTATTATCTAAATTATTTTCCCAATAAATTATGTTTTCTTCTGGATCTTTTACTTGATAAATCAAATTATGTTTATTGTTTAAGAAACTAGAATTAACCCAAGTGTTTCCATTAGATATTACGTATAATGTTAACCCACCGTTTCTTATGTTATTAGCATCATATCCAAAATAAATATTTCCAGTTTCTGTGCTTAAAGAACTAATTTCAGGTTCTAATGATTCATTATGGCATTTTAGATTTTCTTGTGAAGGGTTGTAAAAGTCTCTACACTTATCTATGTCGTTTTCAATACCATCTCCATCAATGTCTAGAGCCGTAACTTGAATTACTGGCCTAGTTACTAAGTCGTTTGAAGGATTAGTAGTAGAAAAAAGAGTAACTGCTGTAGTATCGTTTATATCTGAATTAGAGTTACTAGGTTCAAGATCTTTAGGTTCAACAGCTACTACTCTTTGTGTACTAAAAACTAAAGGAGTATTAGTTATCTCACTAACTTCCTTGTTATTATCATAATGAACTCTAAGAACTTCTCCACTAAAAACATCTTGAACATCTTCTTGTTCTACTCTTATTTTCCCGTAAGAGTTTGCATTAAAATATTCATGCAAAGGAGCATGAATATTTGATAAAGCAGTCATTTCGAAATATTTTTGATCAAAGATTATACCAGTATTGGTGTAATTTTTGATAGTTTTAGACATCTTGTAATCTTTTAAGTTTCTAGATCTTAACCAGTTTGCGGTATTATGCTCTGTATTAACAAATCCAACATATAGAGCTGAATTATTAAAATCTTTATTATCTGAATGCTGTGAGCCGTAGCTCCATTTGTAATTATCTTTACTATCTTTACCGTAAAACATGCTTTGAGCTAGTATGGATGTTCCTAGATTAGAATAACAAGCTAATTCAACGCTTCCAATACTTTGCTTACCAATAATGTCATTCATATAAATATGTCTTTGAGCATTTGGAGCTAGTATTAAGTTTTGTTCACTTAATAATTCTTTATCATTTGATTTGATTTGAATATTTATAGAAGTAAATTTCTCTGAGTTGTTTCCAAGTTCTAACCAGTTAGTCGCATTAGCAAGAGTGGCTACCGTTAGCTCTGAATTACAAGAGTTTTTCTTAGGAAGTAAAATTGATACATCATTAAAATTATTATACCTGGTTAAATAGGCGCTATAATCTAAAGCAGAGCTAGGAATAATTTTATACATTCCTACAGTTTCCCCGTTAAGAGCTGCTAGTGCTACATCAATTTGTGAGTAAGGATTTAAGTTAAAATCAATATCTTCTAAGTGCTTTCCATTGTAGTCAAAAGTAGCTACAATTCCTGAGAAATTTTGATTGTTGATATTTGAGATACTAAGCCAATTAGGAGAAGCGATACCCTGAGTAGTAATATCCATTGAATTGTATAAACCAGAAGTAGTACCACTTAGCTTTTGCCCAATTGGAAATACTATTGAGTAATCAACTGTGTCATTGATTATATTATTTTCAGTGATTTTTTTAACAGTGTTGATGCAAGAAATTTTTGCATCACTATCATTTGTAGTTAATCTAAATAAACCATATTTGTTCTCAATTTGAGTTAAATCGTAATTTATAGTTGAACCAGCACGAATATTAAAAGTGTTTCTATTAATAACACTTGAAGAATTATCAAGTATCTCTAGTGTTAAACTCGTTCTAGTCTCTTCTAAGTTAATACACTCTAGAGTATTTACGTGAGATAGGAATCCATTATAACTTCCATATGCTGGAAACTCTAATGGCTTAATTCCTTCTGCGATACAATTTGAAACAAGTATTGCTAAAAAACAAAATATAAACCTTACAACTTTCATAAACAAAACCCCTTAGAAAGATTGTAACACTAATGTAACAAGAAACTTAAATTCTTTATATGAGATTTAAACTGCTAAGATCTAATGAGTTCTAATTATGACTAATAAAGTTGTTTTGTTAGTCACACAGATATTATAAATCGCGCATAACGGTGGAATTTTGTCATATGAGAACTAAGTTTACTGTATGATTCACAGTAAACTATTTATTTGCTATAGATTGTCTCGATGCATAGTAGAGAAAAAATTGTAGTAGCAATGAGCGGAGGAGTCGACTCCTGCGCAGCCGCTCTAATGCTTAGTGAGCAAGGCTATGATGTAGTAGGTATTTCTATGCAAGTCTGGGATTACAGAAAAAATGGAGGAAACGCCTCAAGAGCGACGTGCTGTGCTCCTTCAGATTTTGACGATGCTAGAATAATAGCTGAAAAGGCAGATTTTCCTTATTATGTTTTTGATTTTGAAGATTCTTTTAGAGAAGCAGTAATTTCGCCATTTGTTAATTCTTATCTAAAAGGCGTAACTCCCAATCCTTGTCTGAATTGCAATAGATATGTGAAGTTTAAAGAACTTAGAGGTAGAGCAAAAGCTCTTGGGGCTAATAGAGTTGCAACAGGGCATTATGCTCAGATAAAGAAGAAAGGGAAAGAAGAAGATAGTAAGCTAGCTCTTTATACTTCTATTGATGATAGAAAAGACCAAACGTACTTCCTATACGCAATGAGTCAAAAAGATTTAGCTGAGACATTATTCCCTATTGGGGACATGAAAAAGCCTGATGTTAGAAAGTATTTAGCTGACAAAGGTTTTGAGCTTGCTAGTAAGCCAGAGAGTCAGGATATTTGTTTTGTTTCTGGGAATGTTGGAAAGTTTATAGAAAAAAATACTGATAAAGAATTAAAGAGTGGGCAAATAGTTAACTCTACTGGTGAGAAACTAGGAGAGCATTCAGGAATTCATAATTATACAGTAGGGCAAAGAAGAGGTTTAGGGATTTCAAATCCATCTCCGTTATACGTTTTAAATATCGATTCTAAATCTAATGATGTTGTAGTTGGGGATAAGCAAGAGCTTGAGAGAAAAGATTTTTATATTAAAGATGTAAATTGGATATCTGGGGAAACTCCAACTGAGCCTGTAGAAGCTTTAGTTAAGCTTAGGTATAGGCATGATGGGATTCTTTGTAGAATTAATCCCGTAAATGATAAGGGAGAAGATAATACTGCGTATTTAGAATTTGTAGATGCTTGGAGTACAGTTAGCCCTGGGCAAGCTGCTGTTTTTTATAGTAGTAATCTAGAAGCTGATGGTAGTAGAGAGATCTTAGGTGGTGGGATAATAGTTAAGTGAAGAAAGAGGGGACCGATGTGTAGTTGGTCCAGAGTTTAAATCCTTATTTTTTGCCAAGTCATTTCTTGATAAGTGGTTAA